>JALRDR010000311.1 GCA_023262145.1 Planctomycetaceae bacterium
CGCCCACATGCTCGGCCCCGATGTGTCGTTAAACTGATCAGGCTCCTGTGGGACATCAGCTGGGACGTTGGCCCACACTAGCTTCTGATCGGCTGTGTGGGTAGACGCCTGCCACGCTGTGTACAACAGCTGATAAATTGACTCCCGTGCTTCTGATCGATTTGGCATTATCCATCCACCTCGATCTCGTACATCAGAACTGTGCTGCCCGGCTGCACCACATTCACATCCGTAATACGCCAGATCTTGTTGTCATCCTGAACCTTCTGAAAGGTCCGAATGTCCTCACCGTCAACACCGGCTATCAAAAAACAGTTCTTCGACCGACTCACGCTACCCATCAACTGGGCATGTGTCTCCATCACAGCTTGTTGACCCGTGAGCGGAACATAAACACCAACCACCGTCACTTCGTCGTCGGCTATCGATGCACCCGACCAAGGGGCACTCGGATTGGAATCTACCCGAGAATTACGAAGCAACTTGACCGTTCGGCCATACTTCTTAATCAAAGATGACACCAAAGACTTCAGACGGGAGTAATCCTTTGCCATGATTACCCCCGAGCAATTTGACGGCGAGATCCAGCCAACAACTCTGTCAGCAACATGTCGGCTGCTGGGTACTCCGGTATATTGTAGTCACTCACCAACCGACTCTTCGTCGATGTTGATGCAGCACTCATTGATCCACCCACGTTGCGGTACTGGGTCGTCTCTTCGACCGTTCCCACACGCTCGGTCTTCCTCACAACCTCGCCAGTTGGAGATGTGTCTCTCGTGTAGCCGTTTGTGTGGTGCTGCTCAGGAACCGGTGACACAGGATCAGGTGTCAACTCGTGCAGAGACAGTGCTCTCAAAGCGTACTCTGCAGTAGCCTGTTTCAACTGCACTGGGATGTCTTGTAGGAGATACCCAGAGTTGTCCTCAGCGTCCAGACGTGGCCACTGCAGCCCCTGTGTGGAAGTCTGTTTCCACCCACGGAACTTTGTACCGAACCGCTTGTCGATGTAGTCCGTGGCACGAACCAATGCCGCCTGCTTCATCGCGTCTGTGACGGTGCTCACAGTCCAGACCGTGTTCCCACGGCCCTCGTGATAATCGTTGGCCTCAGCCACCGAAAGGTATGAGTTTGCGCCCGGCAAACCATCCCCGTCTTCTACGGTAAAGCTGAAGGCCATTGATCACTTTCCCCTCGTCTGCTTCATCTGCTTAACCTGCATCCGGCTCAGGCCATGCTGCTGAACTGCTTCCGGTGTGATTCGATCGTCCCTGATCACCCGATACAACGACTGAATCTTGGGAGAACCAGTTGCTGTCCACAGCTGAGCATTCTCAGGGTCCAGCTGCAGACACGCTTTATGAATCACCTGCGAGATGTCCACCCTGGCGTCCGAGTGTCCGTTCCCCTCGGAAACACCCCCGGCTCCCCCGGAACCGGCTGAAGCATCTGGGCCGATGTCATTTGACGCCGACGTGGCAGATGACGACTGTTCCGACGAATCGCCTGAACCCTCAGTCCCCGTTCCGTTCTTTGAAAGACTACTTCCAACGTAAAAGCCCTCCTGGCCGAAGTTCTTCAACGCAGCAATCAACGCCGAGGATTTTTCAGGAAATGCACTGTGGTATCGACCCAGCTGGAGAATTGCCCCCTCATCTGTGTCAGACACTTCAGCAACACCGTCCCTGAATACAACACCTGCCCAAACACCACTTCTGCCAGCATTGGGGCCTGCTAGATATACCTTCATCTACGATATCTCCAAAAAATCCACCGGCTGAAAAACAGCCGGTGGATTGCCGTTTCAACACAACTGATTACATGATCAGTTGTTGATACCTTTCACAGCGGCGAGACCCTTCAGACTGAACAATGCCAGCCCAGCGTACCACTTGATACGCCAGATGTGCTCGTCCTTCGTTTCGCTCTCCCCAACATCGACGACCTGAATCCCCGATGCCTCAGATGCGGTCAGACCGGCGATCCCCTGTGTTCGGGACCCATCGTCCAACGTCCCAGCGAAAATCGTGGTACACGTGGTGGAAGTTCCCTGCGTCTGGTTGATCGGGATGTAGTCGTTGCGGAAAATTGGGACGCCACGATATGCCGGAACAGTTGCTCCCGATGGCAGAGTCACAACCTCGTTGATGCTGGCACCACCAAGACCGCGAAGCAGCTCGTTGTAACTTCGGATCGTGCGAGCATTGAACGCCAGATAATCGACCTGACCGTCCTTGTCCAGAACAAGGTCCATCATCTCGTCAATCTGGGCAAACGACAGTGCCGCACCGTTCGTGCCAGCGTCCACGATCTGTGCAGAGTCCACCAGATTCAGCAGACCATTGAACTGGTTACTCGCACCAGTCCCGTTGATCAGCATGTCCTGATACTTGCGACCCGCACTCTTGGCCTTGCTGCCAATCTGAACGGCAGTCTGGTCATTGAACTCAGATCGTGTGACCTGAATCAGACCGTTGACCTCAGCGTCACCAATGATGCTCGTCAGTGTGCTGGTGACCTGGGTGAACGTCGCAGCAGACTTGGCCGCAATCGCGTCTCCCACGGCGTACACGTCCACGTCGCCGAGAACATTTTCCCGGTTGTACGCCAGCGCGTTGCCGTTGATGCCGTCAAACGGAAGCACTTCGTACATCCTGTTGACGGTGATGATGTTTTCAATAATCCCAGCGACAAGCTGGTTTTGAGAAAGCTTGGCGGATTCCGCCAGTGTAACCGAAGGCATTGAAATGCTCCCTTGGCAAATACAGTTGCGATCATGGAATAACTACCAGAATCGCTCTGGCCAATAGAGCACTCGAAGTCGCTTCGAGCACTTAGCGGAATTCAGTGTACGGATTATTTAATAAACCGTCAACCCCGCCCAAGCCTCTGGGCTGTCAGGCCAGCCTGAATCTTCTGCACGGAGCTCAGTTCCGCTGCCGGTGGCTGCGCTCGACGAGGTTGCGATGGAGCCATACCGGTTCCTCGCGGAGCCTCCGAATCAAACAACCGACCGTATTTAGCGTTGCCCTTCATCTCAGTAACCAGCTCCGAAATCGACATCGGATTGCCACTTGTGCCAGAATATCGCCGATCCCCGTTTTCGTCCACCACATAAACACGAAGCTGACCGTCCTCATCAACCGCATTCACCTGCTGACGCACAAACGGCATCAGCAACTCCGAAATACCCCTCTGCTCAGAAATCGCACGAACGGCCTCAGAGTCAACCATCTGGGTAAACAGCTGATCTCGCAAACCCTGAATGGCAGACTCCCGCTCTGCCAGTGCCGTTTGATTTGCCTTCGTCATCTCCTCACGAAGACGCTGCAACTCACCAGCTGCGTCTTTCCCACCAGCCTTGGCCTGTTCCGCCAAACGTGCCTTGAACGCCTCCAGAATCGATTCCGGATTCTCCCCGTATTCAGACAATGGGGACAAATCCACCTGAGTCCTCTTCGCCTTGTCAGCGTCAGAACGAGCAGCATTCAAACTGTTTGCCAACCCACTGATCGTTGCCACCGCAGCAGACACAACCGGATCGTCCGACCGCAAACGATGACCACCGCTCCCGTTTTCTCCATAAAAGACACGGAAGTTCTCCGGAACAGTGTCCAGTGATTCAATTTCTTGATTGTCCGCAAAATTAAACTTCATAATCACTCCAGTAACTTCTTCAACTCAGAAAGTGAAAGCTCACGACCAGCTCTATCAACAAACCGGTCTATCCGTAATCCCCTGCGAAACAAAGCAGCCTTCTTCACACCCAGAACCTCGTTCTGGAAGGATATCGGCTGACTGCGTAACCAAGAGTCATATGTAATATCCGATGGCACTGTCCCTATTCTCGGCTTTAACCAGGCATCACGCCTCGAGTCAATCAATCGCTGACGCTCTTCCGGACGCATCCCCGACCACGTCCGTTCACCAACTGACAGCTTTGCCTCTTCTCGAAAGTTCTTCTGAGCCCATTCACCCCGCCGGGTCTCCCGGACATATGGACGATCTCCCATCAATTCCGATATTCCCTTCTCACTGAATACCGGAACCACAGTAGACCTGCAGTTCGGATGCGCCGGTGGACGTGCCCCCGGTGGATCCAATTTGGGTAGCCCCGCCGGTAACACGTTGTCACCAATCGGAGCAAACTTCCCGTCTCGAGCACGACATATCGGTGACGTGCGACCGTCAAGGACAGATACCCACTGCAGATATCGATAAATGCCAGGATTCTTATCCCACAATAATCCGGACACGCCGTTATGTATGTGGGTCAATCCCGCATTCAGTATCGCCGACACATTTCTACGTGTCGAGGCTAAAACACCGTCTGTGTACTTATTCGCTCGCGTTCCAGATAACCGCTTCAAAATCTCGTCGTTCGAAACACCCTCTGAAATACCCGACTGAACCGCACCCTGTATCCGGTCAAAATCCGCACGCTGGACCGACTCCAACCACTGGTCATACGTCCTCGCGTCAACAACCCCACCACCAAACGGCATCGATAGTACCAACAACAACTCAGCCGCACTCAACCGACGCAAATCCAACCGAACCGGCAACACGGCCAACGTACGCTCCTCCTCCTTCTCCTGTGTCGCGTACGAAAACTCCTTCAACTCCTGCCGTGTATCGTCCCACACTCGCTTCAATTGCTTCGCACGAAACCGACGAAGACGATCCATCAACGACAAGTACTCCTCCGCTGAAAAATCAAACTTCGCCCTTCGGTCCACGGGCAACGTCCGACGCATTAACCCTAGCAACTCGCGGTCAGAATACGACACCAACTCGATCGATCGACCTAACACCTTCGATGCGTAAAAACGCAACCGGTGCTGATACCGTAACTGCAAATCCAAATATGCCTGATTCGCGTCATACATCTATGGCCTCGCCCGTGGGGGGAGTTCGCGGTATCCCGTCAAACGCCTTCTCACTCTCGATCGACTCGGAATCCTCCTCCATGTCGTACGAACGGTCCAGGACATTGTACCGCTGAAGTTCCCGCAAAAACGCCTCCCGCGATATGTCACGATTCCGCCTCGTTTCCAGCAATGTCTGCAACGCTGCCGTGTCCTGACCACTTAACCCAAAGTCCGTGTTCAGGTCAACCGTGCCGCCAGTATCCAACCCACTCCAGTCCGCCACATACTGCAACACCAAATTCACCGAGTCCACAAACCGATGAACCATGTCCTGCAATGGACTCGTCGCCTCAGCACTGTCCAACGAACGCGCCGTCGCAGTCTGACGACCAGGCTTCTTCGTCAAATACTCCGCACCATACTTGGCCATCTTCTCCTCAAGATCCAATAAGTCCGTGCGGCCACTCGCAATCGCTTTCCCACTGTGCTCCACATAATAAACCCTGCCCGCAGGGTCTCGCGATTCCAACAACGCCTTCGGACCTACGACCACCTCACTCTCACCACTCTCGTCACCACCATCCAATCCACCCGATGCCGCCAACATCGGAAATCGAGCAACCGTCAATACCGCAATCTGATCCGACATCGACTGCCAATGCGCAATGTTCATGTTCACCAAGTCCAACAACGGGGGCTTGCTCAACATGAAACCCTGACGCTGACTGTAATACGTCACCATCGGCACATACGGTAACCCGTACTCTCGCTCCTCCAGCATAACCCACTCAACCTTCTTCCCCTTCCCCTCCCTCTTCTCAAATAAACGCACCACTCCCGGCTCGTACACACGAACACGCTCACGAACAATCTCGTCGTAACCGTCACGCTCAATCACGTCCTCACGGATCCGAACATGTGTTAACCGCTCACGACCACCCACCACCTCCGAATATGCCGCAATCACATTCTCCGGAGGTAAATGTACCAGAAATGGACGCAACCCGTCACGACGGTCGTCAGCCAATGTCCGTACCCCGTCAATACCCGGTGTCCCGTCCGGGAAATCTACCAAAACGTGACTGAACCCCTTCGCTACACCCTCTCGAAACCACTGCCTGCAAAATACGTCGAGGTTGTTCCCCAACATGTCCACGTCTTCCAGAAATTCCCCCAATTGCTCAGGAATGTCCGGGTTCCGCTGCATCGGCTTCGAAAATGGACGGCCTACCCACCCACCCAATGTCTGCTCCGTGGAATTGATCAAAATCGCACGAGATAACCGCTCCGCATATGTCTCCTGAGACTCACGGTAGTGCTGGGGCAAATACAACGTCGAGCGGCCACGCATCGACTCCGTACCCCCCAATACCGCATCAATCTTGTCCCACAACGGAGCCATCGCCACATATGACGATGATGGTGTGTCCGGCCCAGATTCCTTTTTCATCCCCAACTGCTCCGCTTGAACTTACGCATCTTGTTCCTCACACGATAACGAACCTCGTCCGCTATGTGGTCCTCAGCATCCGTGTTCACGTCGTCCAAGTCACGGTCGTCCCTCGCAATCACAGGCACCGTCCTGCAAAACTGCTGACAACTCTCCAACACAAATATCCCCGGTGTCTCACGAACACCCTCCGGACCACTATGACTCCCCTTCATCCGCTCTCTTAACTGCTCCCAGCCCTGCTTCCTCGATCCTTGGCCCTTGTCCGCTGGTTGCCAGTCAACACCAACCTTACGCATCTCGCCAACGACACTCTTCCCCGGCTCATATTGGTCGAAAATCGATGCGTCTGCAACTCCAGCCTTCACACGACCCTTTATTCCCCACTGCTGCTCGCGATCTAAGATCCCCTGGGCAATCTCACTCGTTAACATCCGCAACCCAACATTGGGCTCTCCCGTCCAACCATACCACTCCGCAATTCGAATCAAATCGCCACGAACAGGACCATACAACACACCGTTCAAACGCAACGGCTCTCCATTGCTCTCAGCCCACCAACCTACACTGAATGGCCTGCTCTGACCGTGGTCGTAACTCCGGTCGATCTTCCAACCCTTCGGTATCCGATCCAACGAAATGTTCGGCAACACATGAACATGACGGTCCCATACGTCGTCAAACATCCCCCCAGCTACAATGTCCCACGAACCGTTTAACCACGCATCTAACTCGTTCTGGTTCCGCGCAGCACTCTTGATCCTCGCCACATATCCCGGATCAGCATACAACAACACCTGATTCTCGTTGATGTGCCCAGTGATCGCGACCCTTGGAGGCTCCAAATCACCGTTCTTGTCCACACTGTCCTTGATCACCGGTGTCGCCATTCGATGGTTCGGAACCGGCAAACGAAAACGATGCTTCACCCAGTTGTGACCCACACCGTACGGATTCGTTGTGCTCCGAATACGCCTCGGCATGCTCTTCACGGTACTACGGCTGCAACTGAACATCGATGTGTAACAGTCCGGACTCGGCCACGTTGTCAACTCCTCCCACCCAATCCACGGATATGCGTGACCGTGATAACTCCAATAGTCGTCGGGAACCTTGAAGTGACGAAATAACAACGTCTCACCGTCAGGAAATGTCCAGAAATGCTCCCCACTGTTGTACCGCGCGTTCGGGAAAATCTTCGGAAACCACTTCCGACTCTTCGCTATTACGTCACCCAACTCCGGGTACGTACGCCGAAATAATATCCCACGCCAGTCCGGACCATACCCACGGCCCACGAACTGCGCGAAATCCATCAATAACGCATCGGTCTTACCCGGACCACGTGTCCCCGCATACAATACCTCCCATAACCCACAACGAAGAAATGCCTCCTGACTCCCCGGCTGAGGTGCCCACGTGACATCCTCGTATCGCCCCTTCAGACGATTCCAAATTACCGGGACCAAGCCCTCGTCGCGGCGGTCCCAATACACTTGGCCCTCGAGCGGGCTTTCATTTGCCATTTGTCTTCGCCATGCATTCTCGAAATGCTTCCATCGCCAGACCCGCAATCTCGCTCGGATCTAACGTGTCCCCATAATCTCGACACAGGTCTTCCGCAATCGAACCAGCGGTGGCCCCCACATGCCGGGCCGTACGCTGCTCACCATGCTCCAACGGAATTCTACCCACCCTGTGAAGGTCCGGCTTGATTCGCGAATGTACCTCCACTTCCACCGACTTCTCCAACGTCTCCGTGTCCTGAACCAACCGGACTCGGACTCGCGTCGGTGGGCCAGCCATCCTGCCCACCCTGTTCTTCAATCCCAACATCTTTCTCACCCCTCGCCGGTGGCGGTAAACACTCTATCGAACCGGGAGTGTATTCACCCCCATATAACCCACTCCACTCCTTCGTCCCGGACGCTGTGTCCGACAGCGCCGACGCAACGGCCAATACACCACCCGTCACCGCAACGTCAACCTGCTGACGCTCCCGGTACTCCGGTACATAACGCTTCGCATGCATGATCGTCAACGGTGTCTCGTAAACCACCTTGTGGCCCACGATCTGGTCCTTGAACTTCCCACCCATGATTGGCTCGGGTGTGCCCTCCAATGCCCTACGCTCAACTACGCTCGTCACGTAATCAGCATACTCCTGTTTCGCATGGTCGTAGGCTTCTGCAAACTCCGGATCCGTTTCCACATGCTTGCGAACAGTTGTGCTGCTGACCCCTGCAGCCTTGCACGCATCCATCACACGACCATGCTCGGCAATGAAGTTCAGAAATATGTTCTTGCGTGTCTCGTCAAATACCGAGTTCGCCAAATAACGATCTCGATACGACGGTGTTCCGTTCCCACGGACACGCACTGTCCCACCCGGTTGTTCATCCGATGACATGCTGCTGCTCCTCCCGCATGGAGTATGGTGCATTTCACACACAAACTCCAGACGTAAATCTATTCAGCATATCGTCTTGTAGGCAATTTGAACAACGCTCATGGGTTCCTGTTTGTTTTTATTAAACGATTTTGCGACTCACGTGTGTGGATTTTTTGAAATTTTTTGAATGCCGAGGACGGCCAAGAGGCCGTTTTTAGGGGTGTACACCCCCCCTCCCCCTAAGGGCATGCGTCCGAGCGACCCTAGGGGCATGCGTCCGAG
>JALRDR010000347.1 GCA_023262145.1 Planctomycetaceae bacterium
CTCACATCGTCCAGCCAGATGTCCGCGATGCCATATTCCCGGTCACCCCAGTTGGTGGTCCAGGTCAGATTCAGCTGCACGGTCATTCCCACGGTGATCGCTGTCAGTTCGCTGAGCCGACGATCCTGCCAGACCCGCGTGCGGAGGTCGATGTCGAATGTATACGGTTCGTGGATTCCCTCCGTTGCCAGCGTTCCCACCGGTTCAACACTCAGCTTTTCATTCTCCACATCCAGGGAGACCACGTTCCAGGCCTGCCCCTGCCGCTGATAAAAGCTGAAATCATCTTCCAGATGAAGCACATGGTTCTGAGCGATGGAGTGGGCACGATGCTCCTCAGGCAAGGCCGGAATCGTCTGCTCTTCGCCGATCGGAGGCGGCAGGAAGTAACCATGCACCACCGTCCCCAGCGGCAAGTCACGCAGCTCCGCATACGCTCCGTGGTAGCGCACCACGGCATACGGCAGCAGAGCGAAATAGTGGGCCGGCCCGGTCCAGTAATTGTCGTGCATGCGAATCGCTCCGCGGCGATTCACCGGGTCCACGTACACCAGCTCACCGGACAGATATCGCGCTTTCTGCAGCGGTGCGAATTCGTCGGCAGCAGGTTGAAATGTGTTCGGCTCATCGGCAGCAGCTGACCCCGCCAGTGGTACCAGCAGCAGCAGCAGGAATACTCCTGGATTCATCCCCCGCATCTCCTTCAGAAATCCCCCCACACAGCCTAACGCACTTCAATCGTCAGCGTCGGGCTGGCCGCCTGCAGTTCCCTGATCCCGTCGTCTGAGATGCTCTTCAGGTTACTCAAAAATAGTCGCCGGAGCGATTTGCTGCCAGCCAGTTGCCGTAAACCCGCATCGGTCACCTGCGCACTGCCCAGCCGAAACTCCTCCAGCTGCGGTAATCCCGCCACCAGCTGCAGTGATTCGTCGGTGACCGTCGGAGCATGAGAGACATCCAGCCGCTTGAGTGTGTAAATCCTGGCGGCATGCGCAATCCCCAGCGGTGTCGCCTGTCGATCCAGCAACGCCAGATCTTCCAGCGGCAACTGCACCAGCGCCGCCACTGCCGCTCCGGAACTGCCTTCCGCGCTGCTGCCAATTCCGCAGCGCTTCAGCGTCTGCAGCTGCGCCAGACTGACGGCCCCGTCATCGGTGAAGTGAGTGTGCGCGAACCACAATCGACCAGAAATCGGCACCGCAGTAATCGCTCGCAGACCGTCGTCGTTCAGCGGAGTAAAATGAAAATTCACCTCCTCCAGCCGTTGCAGCGATTGCAGATGCACAAATCCTGTGCCGGTACACTGTGTGGACGCCAGTCCCAGCTTCCGCAGGTCAGGCAGTCCGCTCAGATGGATCAGCCCCGCGTCCGTCACCGGCGTGAGCGTCAGATTCAGTTCCCGCAATCCGGTCAGGCCGGCGATGTGCTGCAGACCAGGACCCTCAATGGCGCAGTTGGACAGGTCCAGCCGTCGGGCTGTATCCAGTGTCGACAGCCGCTGCAGCCATGCGTCCGTTACCTGTTCGTTGCGACCACCGTTTCCCTTGAGCGGATTGTTGCCGTTGTACAGATCGACCGTGGTCACCACATCGAACAGTTCGATCCCCGTGTCGCCCGTGGCCAGAGACAACCACTGCGGGCCGCTGGGTGTCCAGACAACCCGGCCGCCAACCTGTTCCACTGCTGCGGCAACCGCCAGTGAAGTCTGTCGACGCTGCACGGCCTGCTCCAGCTGCGGCAGCAGTTCCGTCATGCGGGCCCGCAGCGGTGCACTGGAGATGTTCGCCGCCAGCGTGCTGCGGTCGTCCGCCTGAGCAGTCTGCAGGATCCGCCGCAGCAGTGCTCGGTCTGGTTCCGTCGTGTCCAGCAGGGCCAGCATTTCATCCAGGTAAGCGCGGAGCGACGGTTGCTGCTGCGGGAACCCGGCAGCGGATCGTGGCTGCCCCAGACTGTGACGCACAGCGTTGTGCGCAAGGTAACGGCCATGATCCAGAGTCAGGTGAATGGCGTCGCGATACAGTGTGCCCAGATTGTCCAGTGGAGCACGTTCGGCGGCAATATCTTCTGCAATCGCGGCCAGCAGGTTCTGAGCAAAGGTCTGCCGCAACTGACGCTGCGGATGCCTCCGCTGCAGCTCAGCCAGCAGGGCCCGCATGTAACCGGGGCTGTGAACCATCTGCTCCGGCACGGTGTAACTGGCGAATTCTTCCGCGTTGCGGTCCTGATAGGCCCACCCGGTATGAATCACAAACACGGCTTGCGGCTGCAGCTGCATCCACTCCGAGATGGTTTCCACGTCGGCTGCCAGCGTGGATCCGTAATGCGGCTGCACGACCACGAACTCGTATTGTTTCGAACGCAGGGCCGTGGGCCAGAGCGTGGAGCTGTTGACACAGGGCTGCCGGGGATTGGCAAAAATGTGCTGCAGACTGACTCCACAGTCCACATGCCATTGCACGTCGCCGTCCAGCTGCGGCGGAACCGTGTCCCAGGTGAGCGAATTGCCGATGAGGTAACAGCTGACCGCAGGCGACGAGGACTGTGCGCAGACAGCTGGAATCTGGCTGAGCAGCAGCAGCATGCAGAATCGCGGGATGAACTGAAGATTCATGGGGGCTCCTGTCCTCACTGAGGCAGTCGGCAGAGGGTTCTGGAAGGCGGGCAATGGTCGAGCGAACGGGCGGGGGCGGGGGCGGGTGAGGGTACGGGGGCGGGGGCGGCCGTTTTGGGAGTGCCCCGAATGATCGGAAGCTCGTTCCGCCGCATGCAGGCGGAGTTATCCTTCCACTTCAGAGACGCTGCCGTTGCTGTCGGCAAACTGTTCAATCGGGACGTTCATTTTCTGGGCCATCGTCAGCAGCAGATTGCTCAGGTGAGCCTGCGAATTTACGGCACTGTGATAAATGCCCTTGTGCGTGTCATAGCCCTGAAATTCAGGCGTCAGGTTGTAGTCCACGTGCTGCCCATGTCGCAGCCCCAGCGCGGAGCCCCCCGCCAGCACCAGCGGCAGACTGGCATTACCATGGCTGTGTCCATAAGCCATGCCGCTGCCGTAAAGCGCCATGGTGGTGTCCAGCAGCGGGCCTTCGGCGTCGTGCGTGGACCGCAGGCGATCCAGAAAGTAAGCGAACTGCTGGAAGTTGAATGTGTCGCTGGCAAGTAGTTCATTCAGCAGGCGAGTGTTTCCGTTATGGTGGGAAAGCGAGTGGCGATCCTGCTTGATACCGATCTCAGGCACGGCCGGTCCGGTGCCTTCATTGCCGGTGCTGAATGTGGCGACACGGGTCAGATCAGTCTGAAATGCCAGCACGATGATGTCGTACATGGTCCGCAGATAATCCCCCAGCTGTTCCAGTGAGATGGAACGATTCAGGCGGGAACGATCCGCTGCGGCAACTTGCGGGCGAGGCTGGTCCAGCCACTTGTCGGCGCGCTGAGTGGACAGTTCCACCTCGCGGACTGAGCTCAGGTATTGCTCCAGACGTCCCTTGTCTTCACTGCCCAGCTGGCGTGCAAGCGCGGCCGCTTCATCGATGACTGCGTCCAGGATGCTGCCCCGGCGTTGCAGGCTGCGGCGTTGTCCCGCGATCCCGCCCGCCGGCTCTTCGAAAAGTTCGCGAAAGACCAGACCGGGGTTGCCCTGAGCCGGCAGCTGGATGCCGTCCGCATTGAACGCCAGTGAGTGACCCTGATTACTGAGTTCCAGGGAGGCGAAGCGAGTTTTTGGGGCGGTGACAGACGCCATCAGCTGGTCGATGGAGACCGAATTGCGTTCGGCCGGCCCGATCTTCGCACCGGTCAGCCAGATGGAACTGCAGTTGTGATGATGACCAAGGCCGTGCGGATGATACATACCGCTGATGGGAGTGATCACATCGCGATGCTGCAGCAGGGGTTGCAGGGGAGCTGACAGTTCGTAATCGCGACCGGCCGTGGGCATTTGCCAGGCATGTGTATTCACACCGTTGGGCAGATAGATAAAGACGCTGCGGCGCGGGCGTTCGCCGCGCTGAGCAGCGGAGGCGGGCTGCATGCAGTTGAGCAGTGGCAGGGCCATGGACACACCTGCACCGCGGAGAACGTGCCGGCGATTGAGCAGCCATTGAGCCGAAAGGAATTGGGCCATCGGAGCATTCCCTGGTGCACGGACTTGAACTCACACAATCAGACCACCGCAGCAAATCGTCCCGCAGCGCAAATCTCATTGTCCCGAAAAACACCGTCTCCCACAAGCCGCCATCCGGCAGGGCAGGCGATTCGCCTGCACCTGGTAGTTCGCATTCCCGCGAACTTGTTTGAGAGGGCGGCAATTCGTCTCGTT
>JALRDR010000425.1 GCA_023262145.1 Planctomycetaceae bacterium
GGCGAAACAGCCCGACACTGGCACCATTGCTGAAGGAGCCCCAGCGTTCATGAGCGCCCTGATCCAGATGATTCTGCTCTGCTGCGGGAGGAAACTCGGGATCGGGCATTCCATTCTTCAGCAGCAGTCCATCGCCATTCATGACGATATGGGCAACAAAACCTCCGCGATTGACAAGAGAAATCCTGCGCTGCTGAATGCGGGGAGGGACGGGGCGAACAGCAATTGCGTAGTCGAGGATCTGGTCCGCAGTTTCGAGGTAGCGGGCAAGATGCACGTGAGAAACGTCAAGCGCAGCCGCATTCGTATCAAAGCTGCCGCTGCTGCTGTCGGCGGGCAGGTTTTCAGCCAGTGAGATTCCCGGCATATCAAACAGATCACGAATTGTGTTTTCGTACTCGCGACGCGTGAGTCTGCGTATCTGCAGTTGGTGTGACTGCTGTTGTTCCGCCACTGCTGTCAATTGTCCCGCCAGCATGCGGACAGCCGCCTGCCGCGACTCTGCATCGGGCGACTCAGCTTCCGGAGGCGGCATCTCGCCGCTGCTGATGCGATCGTGGATGCGAATCCACCGTCGGAGCGAATCAGGGTTCTCCAGGTCGCGCGACAGAGTGAGCAGATTCAGGCCGGCTGGCGGTGAGTCATCTGCATGGCAGTCGACACACCAGCGACGCAGGAATGCATCAGGAAATTCCTCACTGACAGCCGTAGCGGACGCCTGAACGATGATAATGCAGAGAGGCAACAACCGCCGGAAATGGTCGAAGGCTGACCTCATGACGCAAACTCCAGCCCACGCATCGTGCTGGTGCCGGAGGAAAACTGGTCAGCCTCGATTCCGAGTCGCTGCAGCATACTGACATAGAGGTTTGAGAGTGGGTAGTTATTCTGCTGATCAAACGCCAGATGCTGTCCGTGGCGAAAGCCTCCACCGGCAAGCAGTACCGGAAGATTGGTGTTGGAGTGGGAATTGGCACTTCCCATGCAGGTTCCATAGAGAACCATGGTGCGGTCAAGCAAACTGGCCGACTGTTCCTGTGTGGCAGCCAGGGCGCTCAGAAAACGGCCGAGCGCGTCGAACTGCCGCTCCTCATGTCCGCGTAACTCAGCCAGGACGTCGGGCCTGTTTCCATGGTGAGTAATATTGTGAATCACGGTGGTGTCAATGAACAGACTGATAATCCGCGTGGAATCAGTCTCCAGTGCCAGCTTCATCACATCAAACATCATGTCGGATCGTTCCACGAACTGTCGTGGGTCCATGTTTTCCGCAGGAGCTTCAGCATTCACTTTCGGCTTCGGACGATGTTCCCAGGCCTGCGCTTTCTGCAGTCGTTGTTCGAGGTCGCGGACGGCTGTCAGATACTGGTCCATTCGGGCTCGATCTCCGCGGGAGAGTCGCTGGTTCAGTCTGCGCGACTGCTCGGCAACAAAATCGAGCGTGCTGCGGCCCTGTTTCAGGGCATCAACTCGAGACTCAATTTCGTCAGGTCGACCCTGCACGAACAGTTGTTCAAAGAGTCGCCGTGGGCTTTGTTCTGAAGGGATTGGAGAGCCATTGCGAGTGTAACTGAGCGTAGCGTTCTCGTTGGTGATGGCCAGTACGAGCGATGGGAAGCGAGTCTGGTCTCCCAGTTCCTCAGCGGCTACCTGGTCCAGTGAGACACCATTGCGGAAACCACCTCGCTCCGGGTGCGGTGTTCCGGTCAGAAAACACCTCTCAGCTGTATGTCCCCCAGTGACACCCGGGAGACTGACTCCGGAAAACATCGTCAGTTGCTGGTGATGCGCTGCCAGTCGCTGCAGGTAGGGAGTCTGTTTCCAGTCCGGTTGTTCTGCATCGGGAAAGAAGTAATGCGGCATGATCCCCATATTGGTCTGAATAGCGACCATGCGGCGAGGCGTCTGAACAGATGCAGACTCATCCGCAAACGTCTCCAGCAGGGGGAGTGAGACTGCAATTCCGGCCGCCCGGAGTACAGGACGACGAGGCAGCCGCGATGAGGGTGCAGCAGACATGGCGGGATTCCATTGAAGGCGGGGGGCAGGGCTGCGGATTGTACATCACCCGTCTGACAATTCACAACATGAACCGAGGTTTCAGCCAGTCGCCGGGTGTGCACTGCAAGAGATGATCAGTCAGCATCAATACGATTCACATAACAGAAGTAGGCGCCGTAAATGGTGCCGTCGGCAGTCATGAACCGAGTGTGCAATTGTGATTTGCCAGGAGGTAACTGCAGGCGAAATGTCACGGCAGTGGTGTCCTGTCGCGGAATTTCAAGCTTCTGAATCTGGAAATATCTGTAATAAATTATCACTCATTATTTAAATCCTCTACTCTCATTTCTTGCCATCGAATCAATGAATCAATAGCTTCCTGGATATCAATTTCCATGTCTTTATGTCCGCGCCCTC
>JALRDR010000477.1 GCA_023262145.1 Planctomycetaceae bacterium
AGATCGTCAGGGGCGACGAGAGCCGGTGTGCTTGCGGCAAGTTGTGCTTTTCCGGTGAGTCCGGCGACCGCGAGACCGGCGACCAGCAGGACGAGTGCCACGAGCAGCTGGTGGCTGTTGACAAAGTCGCGTGGTTGCAGCAGCAGCCAAACTGGCAGTACGGAGGCGATGAAGCAATAGACCATGAGAATAGCGGTCCACGCGATGGTTGGATTCACCAGTGGCAGTCCGGTGAGCACTTTGCTGCTGCCAATCTGCAGGTCGACGAGAGAGGTTTCTGTGCCGTCCGCTGCGGACTGCTGAATGAATTCAATCGTCCAGCCTTCTGCACCCATCCAGATCGCGGCGTAAAGCAGGAAAAGTACAGCCAGCGAAGGAACCAGCAGGTTGCCATTGCGACGGTAGCCCCACCAGCCGATTCCCATAGCCAGCGGCATTGCCAGCCAGACCGAGAGCACTGATGCGGGGTAGAGCTTGAAGATGATGGCAATGACGAGTCCGAAGATCGCCAGCACGATGGTGAGTGCGAAGAAGAGAATCAGAAGAAAGAGCACACGTGCGCGGCGACTGATCAGACGACCGGCAATCTGTCCGACAGTCTGACCGCGATTTCGCAGGGAGACGACAAGTGCTCCGAAATCATGAACGGCGCCGATGAAGATCGAACCGAAGACAACCCAGAGCAGTGCGGGAAGCCATCCCCAGAAAACGGCAATCGCTGGTCCCACGATCGGACCGGTGCCGGCGATGCTTGTGAAATGATGCCCGAACACCACCTCGCGGCGGGTTGGGACAAAATCCACGTCATCACGCAACTGGTGGCTGGGAACTTCGGCATCGGCATCCAGCTGGAAGACGCTTGCAGCGAGCCAGTGACCGTAGGTGCGGTAGGCGATGAGATAACCGACAAATGCCAGAATAGCAACCAGCAGTGTGTCCATGAATCAACCTGTCTGCGGTAAGAAGTGGCTGCAACGGAGCAGTCGTCCAGCGGCAAGGATACCGAGGCAGCCGCAGGTCTTGCAACTGCCGCTGAGGGAGTGCCAAAGCGGTTGAACTCCGTCTGGCTGAGAATTCGCAATGTGTCCGGTTCGAATTTTCGATTGAGCAGAGCTATTCTGCGAGGTTGGGGGCGGAGCCAATCGTGGCTGGTTCAGCTGAAACAGGTCTGGTGAGGGAACGCGGCATCGCAAGAGTGTGTTTTCATGAGTGAATTGAAGCGAGAGCTGGGAGTGCTCCAGGCGATGTTGCTGGGGCTGGGTGCGATTGTCGGTACAGGAGTCTTCGTCAGCATAGGAATTGCTGCTGAGGTGACCGGTCCGTCTGTAGTTCTGGCGGTAGCAGTGGCGTGCATCGTGGCTGTCTGCAATGGGCTCAGCAGTGCTCAGCTGGCGGCCAGCCATCCGGTCAGCGGTGGGACATACGAGTACGGATATCGCTGGCTGAATCCACTGGCCGGATTTACTGCGGGGTGGATGTTTCTGTGTGCGAAGAGTGCATCGGCGGCGACGGCGGCACTGGGGTTTTCCGCCTACCTGCTGACAGCCCTGGGGCAGGAGCGGTCTGAAATACACATCGCGGTAGCCGCAGCGGCAGTAGTCCTGCTCACTCTGCTGGTTCTGCAGGGGATCAGCCGTACCAGCCTTGCCAACAGCGTCATTGTCTGTGTGACATTGAGCAGCCTGCTGGTGTTGGTGGTTTGTGGGATTCCGCTGGTATTGAAGTCCGAGCCGGATCGCTGGCTGCCCTTCCTTTCTCCTGCTGACGAGATGAGTGCGTGGTCCGCCTTTGGCAGAGCCTGTGCGTTGATGTTTGTGGCATTCACCGGCTACGGGCGGATCGCAACGATGGGCGAGGAAGTGCGGGATCCCGCGCGGACAATCCCGCGGGCGATGATTGCCACACTGGTTGTGTCTTCGCTGCTTTACATGCTGGTAGCGGTTGTTGCGGTGGGAGTTGTGGGTACAGATGTGCTGGCTCAGCAGACACGTACCGGAACAGCGCCATTGTTTGCGGTTGCGGCTGCGGCTGGTGGAACGCCGGCAGTGATTCTGCTGACATGCGGTGCTGTGGCCGCGATGCTGGGTGTACTGCTTAACCTTGTGCTGGGTTTGTCACGCGTCATGCTGGCCATGGGCAGGCGGCGGGATCTGCCACAGCAACTGGGAAAGGTGTCAGCAGCCGACGGTACTCCGAAGGCCGCCGTAATCGGGGTGGCTGTGATTGTTCTGGCCCTCGTTTCCACGGGAGATGTCAGCCTGACGTGGTCATTCAGCGCCTTGACCGTTCTGGTTTATTATTCGCTCACCAATCTGGCAGCGCTGCAGCTGACAGCCGAGCAGCAGTTATATCCCCGGGTTGTTTCGTGGCTGGGGTTTGTATCGTGTCTGTTGCTGGCGTTGCATCTGGACAGGGAAGTCTGGGGGGCGGGTGGAATTTGCCTGGCGATGGGGCTCGTGGTACGTCGGCTCTGTAACCAGGCAGCTGTACGGCAGGCCAGGAATCTGAATCATGATGATTTTTCGGGAGAGAGTTGAGTGCAGATGAACCTGCGAGTACTGGCGATGCTGGTGCTGACCATTTCCGTGATGCGAGGCGAGGAAGACATCCTGATTGCTGATTTTGAGTCAGCGACGTGGGGAGACTGGCAGGTCAGCGGGACGGCATTTGGAGCCGCACCGGCGACGGGTGCGCTGCCCGGCCAGATGTCCGTCAGCGGATTTCAGGGCAGGGGACTGGTCAACAGTTTCGCAGGTGGGGACGAGTCAACGGGTGAGCTGATCAGTCCCCCGTTCAGAATTGAGCGATCTCACGTGGTATTTCTGATCGGAGGCGGTGCGGATCTTTCGCAAGTGGGAGTGGAACTACTGATCGGGGAAACGGTTGTTCGTCGCGCGACCGGGGCGGAAGCGGAGGATCTGGCTGGCGAAATATGGGATGTGGCCGAGTTACAGCAGCAGGTGGCAAGGATTCGGATTTATGATCAGGCGAGTGGCGGATGGGGGCATATCAATGCTGATCATTTTGTTCAGACAGATCAGCCGCCGGAGCGTTTTGATCTGACAGCACGGCTGGTGCAGTATCGTCAATCCGCGTCGTACATGAACGAGAGATTTCGGCCCCAGTTTCATTTCAGCCCTGAGCTGAACTGGATGAATGATCCCAACGGGCTGGTGTTTCATGATGGCGAGTATCATTTGTTTCATCAGTACAACCCGGCTGGAAATACCTGGGGCCACATGAGCTGGGGGCACGCCGTCAGCAAAGATCTGCTGCACTGGGAACACCTGCCGCTGGCGATCCCGGAATCCGGAGGGGTGATGGCATTCAGTGGTTGCTGTGTCGTGGATGCGCGAAACAGTTCAGGCTTCGGCAGCACAGAAAATCCGCCGATGGTGGCGATCTATACCGGGCACGGGCACGGCCGTCAGGTCCAGAATCTGGCGTGGAGTACAGATCGAGGTCGCACATGGAATCTCTGGGAGGGAAACCCGGTTCTGGATCTGAACAATCCCGATTTTCGTGATCCGAAAGTCTTCTGGCATGAGCAGAGTCAGAAGTGGGTGATGCTGGTGTCACTTGCGGCAGAGCGAGTGCTTGTGTTCTACAGTTCAACCAATCTGAAACAGTGGACAGAGCTCAGTCGCTTCGGCCCTGCGGGATCCATTCACAAGCCGAACTGGGAATGTCCGGACTTGTTTGAATTGCCGGTTGAGGGGCGTTCGGGTGAGACTCGCTGGGTGCTGGAAGCGGACATGGGGGCCGGGGCGATCGCGGGAGGCAGCGGCGGTGAGTATTTTGTGGGGGAGTTTGACGGCACGGAATTTCGTGCTTCGCAGCGAGCCCAGTGGGTCGACTTTGGCCGCGATTTCTATGCTCCCGTCAGCTGGAGCAACCTGCCGCCGCAGCAGAAACGTCAGGTCTGGCTGGGCTGGTTCAACAACTGGGAGACTTGTCTGGTGCCGACATCTCCATGGCGCAGTTGCATGTCGGTACCGAGAACGCTTGCACTGCGATCCGTGCGGTTCAATGGTGAGGAGCCGGAACAACTGGTGCTTGTGCAGCAGCCGATCGAAGAGTTGAAGCAGTTGAGGAAATCAACGCTGACGCCAGACGTCTCTGACGCCGGTTGGCCGCCGCGGGCGGTGACTTCTGCAGGAGAGCTGGGCGGCTATGAATTTGAACTGGAGGCGACTTTGAAACCGGGGCAGGGCAGATCACTCGGATTTCGCATTCGCAGCGGGGAGAACGAGTACACGGAGATCGGGTTTGATCGCTGGCAGAACGCGGTGTATGTGGATCGTACTCGTTCCGGCGTTGTCGATTTTCACCCGAGTTTTGCGGGGCGACATCTGGCGCCGGCACGTTTGATTCATTCGTGTATTCAGTTACGCGTTCTGATTGATCGATCCACTGTAGAAGTCTTCATCAATGAAGGAGAGGCTGTGATCAGTGATCGGATCTTTCCCACGGGGAACGACCCGGTGCTGGAGGTGTTCTGCGGTGGCGAAGGTGCTCAGATTGTGGACCTGCGACTGCATCGGCTGCAGCCGATCTGGAAGAGATGAGCAGCCTGAGCTGCAGATCGTGGGCAGGCAGCCAGCAGGCGGTGGGCAGCAGGCGGTGGGCAGCAGAGAGATGGGGACACGTTGCATGAGATCACTGCAGCAGCATTATGAACAGCAAGCATTTGGGAACGGGTATGCTCTGGTGGACGGGGTGGAGCAGCATCGTGCCAATCCGCGGCATTTTCTGATTCCGCCGCCTGTGATCAAGCGACAGGTCCGGACCGGGATGTTTGTGGAATTGCGTCTGGTGTCTGACCGTTTTTCAGCTCATCAGGAAACCGCGGAGCGGTGCCAGTGTCCTGCGTGTGCGGGTGAGCTGAGTATCCCCGTGCTGCGACATGATTATCCACACACACTGCAACCGCAGCAGGCTGCTGCAACTGCCGGCCGTGGGTGGGGCGAAGATTTCTGGGTGCAGGTTGAGGTACGCGACGGAAAGCTGCTTTGCGGGAGTGTTGACAATCACCTGCTGGAATCACGATTTCACGGAGTGGAATACGGGGCAAGACTTTATTTCAGTGAGGATCAGATCCTGGCCGTGCATGGTTCCCACCGTCTGGAGCTGGTGCAGGGGATGACGGTTGAGGAGTTGCAGGAGCTGGCTTTATGGCTGGGGACGCTCAGGACAGATCAGCAGGCTGAGAATGAGGGCAACGGCCCCCCTTCTTTCTGATGCTGCCGGGTTATTTGCTGAGTTCCTGCAGATACTGCGCGCTGAAATTCGTGCGGAGTGAACACCAGAGCGGCAGGTGGTCTGACATCTGATAGGTGCGCCAGGTATTCGTGTAGTATTCCCTGCGTTCGCTGTCGCTGCGCTGCCTGCCCTTGTCGTTTTTTTCCCAGCCTTTCATGGGGCGTCGGGCATTGCTGCAGACCTGCTGGTAAATTGACCAGTCGCGCGGTCGAAAAACGGCACGGTAGTAGTCGAACACACCGGAATTATCGAATTCTGAGTACTCGCCTGGCTGCAGTTCACCTTTGCGAATCATAAACGCGATCTGGTCGTAATATTTGTCCTGCATGGCGTTTGTCGGTTTCCGCATGTTTTCCGGGACGTGAAATCCTGCATTGAGCAGAGCTTCCATGGTCTTGTGTTCGGGGCTGACAATGTTGAAGTCACCCAGCAGGATGACGTTGCTGTTTTCGCGCTGGACGCGTCGGGCCATGAATTTTGCGAGTGTTTCGATTTCCCTGATTCGGCGTTTCAGACCGGCGCCGGAATCGGCCCCGTAGTACAGATGGACTGTGCAAAGTGTGAATGTAAACCAGCCGGCCTTG
>JALRDR010000509.1 GCA_023262145.1 Planctomycetaceae bacterium
TCCACCACCGTCCCCGAAGAACGCCCTGCAGACGGCGGGAAGCAGGAAGACAAGGACGACCTGTACCAGGCATCCGCAATCGAAGGTGAACCACGCATTCCGATCTTCAGCCGCAGGCAGGCCTTCGTGAACCAGGTACTCCTGGATCACCCGCTGATCGCTCGGGCGTTCGTCAATCGCGTCTGGGCATTGCTGCTGGGACGCGGAATTGTGCATCCGTTTGATGAAATGGACAGTGCCCATCCTCCTTCTCACCCGGAGTTGCTGGACGCACTGGCGAACGAGTTTCGCACCTCCGGTTACGACATTCGTCGTCTGGTACGTTCCATTATCCTCTGCCGCGCCTATCAGCTGGATTCGCGACGTCCACAAGGTGGAGATGATCCGTCCACATTCGCCTGGGGGCTGGAAAAACCGCTCACGGCAGAACAGTACGTGCGGTCGCTGCAGATCGCCCTCCGTTCACAGTCACAACTGGATGAAGAGCTGCTGCATCGTTTCCGAGACACATTCCCGGAACTACTGCCAGAGACAATCACCACGGGTGTGGATGACGCGCTGTTTCTGGCCAACAACACGGCCTTTACTGATTTCATCGCCGCATCCACTGCGGCGGACCATCTGCCGCAGCAGATCAAGAGCGAGAACGATCTTCAACAGCAGATCCGAACTGCCTGGCGTGCTGTTTACTCCCGAACACCCGCAGCAGACGAAGTCGAACGTATGCACAGCTATCTGCAGTCAGACACTCCAGAGACGTTGTCGCACCGCTGGCAACAGGCACTCTGGGCAATGCTGACCAGTGCAGAATTCCGTTACAACCACTGACGAATCACACCATGACCACTTCCTCAACCAGTCACCACCGCGATTGCGGCAGCCCGGAACATACCTGGCACCGACGCCTGATTCTGCAGGGCATCCCGGCTGCCGGGCTTGCTGCCACCAGCAGCTTTGCCGGTCTGTTTTCCGTACCCGCTCTGGCGGAAGAAACCAGACGACAGGGGAAGAAATGTATTCTGCTCTGGCTCTGCGGCGCCCCCAGTCAGTTTGAAACGTGGGATCCCAAACCGGGCACGCCCACCAGCGGACCATTCTCAGCAATTCAGACCATACTGCCGGGCGTCCAGGTGAGTCAGCTGATGCCAAAGTCTGCCGGCATCATGGACAAGCTGGCCGTGATTCGCTCCATGAAGACGGAGCCCAGCGAGCATTTTCAGGGCATCGACGCACTGACGCGCGGTGACACACCGCGACCACCATTTACTCGCCCCATTCTGGGATCCGTGGTGGCTCAGCAGCTGGGGCAACTGGACAGTCCGGTACCGCAGTTCGTTCTGCTGGACCCGTGTCCGGAGGGCAATGAGTTCAAGGCGTTCAAAGCGGGCAACTGGGCCGGCTGGCTGGGTGCAGAATACGGCCCGGTGCGTGCCGGGGGTGAGTATTCCATTCCCAACCTGCTGCGACCGGCGACGATTTCTGAACTGGAACATCAGGACCGCGAATCACTCCGCAGGTTTCTCAGCCGCAAGTTTGAAAACGATCAGCGGAGCGAAGCGGCGGCCGGCTACAATGCCGCGTTTGCTCGCGTGCAGGGGCTGATGAGCTGTGCACCATTGTTCGATCTGGACACACTTCCGGAAGCCGACAGACGACGCTACGGCGGTGGAGCGTTTTCACAGCACGCACTGCAGGCTCGACACCTGATCGAGAACGGCAGCACCTTTGTCATGGTCGCCAACGGCATGCCCTGGGACAATCATGTCTACCAGCATGAAATGCACCAGATGCTGGTCCCTGAGCTGGACAACGTCATCTTCCAGCTGCTTACCGATCTGGAAGAACGCGGCATGCTGGACGATACGCTTGTCATCGCCATGGGTGAGTTCGGACGTACTCCCTGGCTGAACGAAGCACGTGGGCGCGATCATTACCCGAACGCGTGGAGCATGATGCTGGCCGGCGGTGGTATTCGCGGTGGCGTGGTCTATGGGGCGACAGATCCCATGGGAATCGATGTGGCCGAGAACGAAGTTGATCAGCGCAGACTGTTCGCCACCATCTTCACGGCCCTCGGAATTGACCCGCACGCAGAGTACGACATCCCGGACCTGCCGACATTCTTCCACGTTGAGAAATCTGCAGAACCCATTGCTGAACTGCTTGTCTGAACTGCTTGTCTGAACCGATTTTCAACTGGATCACGCACTCAATCCGAACACACAACCATGCCAGCAATTGAACTCAAACGCACCACAAATTTCCGCCTGCCCATGGCAATCCTTGGTGCGTCACTCGCGGCGGACGAATCCACACTGCTCACCGGCTGTATGGATGGCGTCTATCTGTCCAGCGTGGAGGCAGGGACCAGCACGCGTGTTGCCCAGCACTCCAGCTACGTCAGCGGAGTCGCCTGGCTGCCGGACCAGTCTCACTATCTTTCCGCTGGATACGACGGGCAAATGCAATGGTTCGACACAGCCACAAACAAGGCCACTCGCCAGCAGCAGATCCACGAATTCTGGTCATGGGACATGGCCGTCTCCCCGGATGGTCGCCTGATTGCCAGCGTGACCGGTCAGTATCTCGCCGGGGGCTACCGCTACGAACCGCAGCCTGAGCGAGAACCATCGGTTGTGGTTCTTGATGCCGCGTCCGGTGAAATCCTCTGGAAACTGCCGCATGTGCCCTCCGTACAGGCCGTCTGCTTCAGTCCTGACAGCCGCTATGTGGCTGCCGGCAACCTGATGGGTGAAGTGCGCATCTGGGACTGCAATGATGGCTCACTGCGGAGCAGCTGGTCTACGGACGAATTCACCAGCTGGGGCATCATCAAGAGCCACTGCTATCTGGGCGGCATCTTCGCCATGCGTTTCACACCGGATGGACAGCATCTGCTGCTGGCCGGGATGGGACCCATGCACGACCCGATGGCAGGCAATGGCAAACAGCTCTGGCAGAAGTGGGCGTGGCAACAGGAGCAGCCCGACAAGGTTGCTCAGATCAACAAGGACGACGGTGGCGAAGGACTCATGGAAGCCCTTGCGATCCATCCTCAGAAACCCATCTTTGCCATGGGTGGCCGACTGCGTGGAGGTGACTGGAATGCGGCATTGTTTGATCTGAACAGCGGAGAACGACTGGCTACACTCAAGACGGGCTATCGTGTTACCGGGCTGCAGTTCTCCGCCGACGGCAATCGACTCATCGTCACCGGCACCCAGGGACAGCCCAAACCCAGCAGGGAAGGCAGCTGGGAACCGTTCGGCCGAGTGGAATTCTATGAGCTGGGCTGAAGCTCCGGCTGCGTGAGGCTCAGTCTGACTTCCCGGACTGCTCGGCATGCCAGGTATCCCACTGCCCGCCAATCCATTCCTGATCAACCGCTCCGTCGAATACCAGATACCGATAACGCGCTCGGTAAGGCAGCCCCTGTTCAATCGTAAACTGACCGTCCACGCAGGGGGAAAACACAAAGTATGGCTTGGTGGGATGCAGTCGCGCTGCCTGCGGGGCCCGGAAGTTGTCGCGATGACACAACACGGCCACTCCGCCCGTGAGTTCACCGTTGGCCCCGGACATGACCACCCAGCGGGTGTGTTCGTGGTTCCCAACCCTGCGATCAGAACCGAATTCGTTGGTCATCACCGCACCGCTCACCGTCCCCGCCGGATCACGCGCGTCCCGGTCCTGCTGCGATAGCCACGCGACCGGTCCGCGAATCGCCATCCCGCCATAGTGATACTCCTCCAGAATCAACGGGATCTCCGTCTGATTCTGCTGCTCGCTCTCAATGTCAAAGCAGAAGTGGCCGGCATCTGCCTGATGCACACGAACAGTCCAGCGTTCATGCAGAATATCCACCACCGGATCTTCCACCGCCCGGTGAATCAGATCCACCACAAAGGCGACGGAGTCATCGTCGGCGGAAGTGTTGACGACTTCGCGATGCAGCACGCGACCAGTCCCCCCGGCAAGGTTCCAGAAATCAAGCTTGCGGTCGTTCCACGTGCTTCTTGTCCACGCGGAAAACACGCCGTGCTGGTGCGGGTGATCTTCCGGGAACATAGCCGTCACCTGCACTCCCGCGGGTGAATGCACCGGGTGCAGGATTCCGCTGCGATGATAGATCTGCGGCATTCCTTCGGGGACCGGCGGGGATGTCTTGCGATAGCTGAGCACGTGGCGGTTGCCACTGGTTACCTCGATTGTATCTGCAGTCTCGGCCAACCGCAGGGCGCCTGCGCTTTGCTGTGCCGCATGCTGCTTCGGTTCGCTGAATTCATCGATCCGCGCGGCCACAAAATGCGGCATCAGTTCCGGCAACAGTCGCTGCAGTTCCCGCACCACGATCGCTGCCACCGCTCGGCTGCCCGGAGCATTCAGGTGCGTATGATCCGCACCTTCGGGTTGCATCGGTTCATAACGTCGAAAGGCCGTCGGACCAAGCTGTTCACACTGCTCAATACTCAGACGATGCAGTGGTATCAGCGGAACATCCATTTCTGCCGCTACGGCACGCGTTGCCTCAGCGTATTCCGCCAGAGTGGGAATGATGTTCCCCGCGTCGTCCCAGCGACGTCGCGTGAGTGAGGTGAGCAATACCGGAGTGATCCCGGCAGCCCGCGCTTCGATGACGTATCCACGCAGGTGATCGCGAAAATCCGTCTCCGGATCGCTTTCCCGTTCCGGACCCTTGCCTGGCTGATCGTTGTGCCCGAACTGAATGAGCACATATTCCGGTCTGAGGTCCAGACATTTCTGCCACCAGCCTTCAGTTCGATAGCTGCGAGAACTGCGGCCACCCTGAGCCAGATTCACCATGCGCGCAGATTCGTGCAGCAGTTCAGCGAAACCCAGCCCCCAGCCAGCCTTGTGAGTCACCGTGGAGTCACCGGCGAGGGCAAAGAGGGGCCGGATCGGTGCCGCCGATTCCTGCTGAGCCTGCACGGAAGACTGCCAGGGCAGGACCAGTGCAATGCAAATCAACCAGACACGAATCATTCCTGTTCTCCTGAATGGTCCCCCGTGCTCGCGCACTCGCTGATTCACTCAGCAGGTTTCGACGGGCGCGTCAGGGTGATTTCACACAGCGAAATCCAACATGGTTACTCGACGTCCGCACCTCACCCTTGCCGCGGCTGCCCATCATGTAGCGGGTGCAGTAAAGATCACTGCACAGAAACGAACCACCCCGATGCACACGTTTGATCGCGCCCGGTTCCACTGGATCAAACGAATCGTCCGGTCCCTGAGGATTTCGAACCGGCTGCTTCAGCTTCGCCAGCGTCTGATAGTAATCGTGGCGATACAGGTCGTTTGTCCATTCCCAGACATTCCCTGCCATGTCATAGAGGCCAAAACCGTTCGCGGCGTACTGACGCACCGGCGCGATACCCTTGTGACCATCCGCAGCATTGTCGCCGCCACTGACCGGAAAGTCACCCTGATAAGTATTGGCCATGTAGGCACCGTCCGGGTTGAGGTCGTTCCCCCACGAATACAGCTGTCCGGACAGCCCGCCGCGACCGGCGAACTCCCATTCCGCTTCTGTTGGCAATCGCTTGCCGGCCCAGTCACAGAAGGCAACGGCGTCCTCATAGCAGATATGCACCACCGGGTAGTGTTCACGCCCCTCAATCGAACTGCCTGGCCCGTCCGGCTGCCGCCAGTTGGCCTGGCTCTGATACCGCCACCATTGCAGGTGATTGTCGAGGCTGACTTTTGTGGCTGTCGGCGTAAACACCGTGGAACCAGCCACCAGCGCCTCCGAGGGAGCTCCAGGGAACTCATCTGTCGTCGGAGTCTGTTCTGCTACTGTGATGTAACCGGTGGCTGCGACAAACTCAGTGAACTGAGCATTGGTCACTTCAGTTTCATCCATCCAGAATCCGTCCACATACACACGATGGATGGGAAACGCGTCCTCCGCCACGCCCGGGTAACTGCAGAGCGATTCTGCGGCCTGATTCATGCCCATGGAAAACTCGCCACCCGGAATCCAGACCATTCCCGGAGGGGCCTCGTTCTTCGGCCGCTGAGCATTTGCTCTGGTCGTGCCGAAGGCCATGGTGAGCCGATCGGGGTCGACCTTCACGAGGGGAGTATCCGCCGGCTTTGCCTGAGCGGTCACCGTACGGCGTTCCCCCACCGGATCACTGACATCTTCAGATCCGGAAAAACGCCCGATCAAGGCGACGCACAGCAGAGCTGCACTGCCGATCAATACAAAAATCGGTCCGGAACTCTTCCCGGAGCGCTCGCCCACTGACATTGATCACTTTCCGATCGCTGCGTTCAGTACTGTCCATCTGCGAGACACTGACAACTGCAGCATCCCCTGGCAGCATCCCCTGGCAGCATCATGCCAGATCTGTCTGCGACAAGCCAGCAAACAGCATTCTGAAGTCGCACGTGCTGCAGTTCACTGATGGCTTACGCTGACCGCCAGTTTGTGAACAGGCCAGCATGACGTGGGGAGTTCACTGCTTCTGCAGACCAAGCTCGCGCCGCAGAAACTGAGGACGATTGGTGGTGATTGAATCCACGCCCAGATCACGAAACATCCGCCCCAACTGCGGATCATCCACCGTCCACACGTGGAACTCGTAAGGCCGAGCAGGGCGCGCCTCACGCAGCCTGCGAACAAATTCCCCGTTGATGTGATCCGACGCCTTGCAGTCGAGCCCGTGGGCATCGATTCGCTGCAGCGTTTCCAGTATCGAATCAATCGTCGGCGTCACCCTCCCGGCGAGAGGATCCACCTTGAACGACGTGAGCCAGACTGCCTTTGCCTCAGGGATCTGCTCTCGACAGGCGGCAATCACATCCGCGTTGAACGCAATAATCATGAGGCGATCCGGAATCAGCGCGCGAAACTTCGGCTGACTTTGAATTTTCTCCGCCAGCACGGGCACAAGTTCCGGGCCGTCCTTGATCTCCAGCACGAATGTCTTCCCGTCCGGAATACCCGCCACGACATCCTCAATTCGCGGGATACGCTCGCCCCTGTAAGCAGGCGCCTTCCAGAGCCCTGCATCCAGCGTCTGCAGTCGAGCCCACGACGTGGCCTTTACCGGCAGGTCCACACCCGTCGTGCGTTCCGTTGTCTTGTCGTGGATGGCAACGATCTCACCGTCGGACGACAAATAGAAATCCCCCTCGATGGCGTCAGACTGCTGCTGCCAGGCCAGATCGAAGGCAGCCATGGTGTTCTCGGGAGCATCGTGGGACGCGCCGCGATGAGCAACGATTCGCTGTGCAGATACGGGTGAAACAAACACCACCAGAACTCCGAAAAGCAGCAACCGGGGAACTTCCGACGTGATCCGCATCATCGAACTCTCTTCAGCACAAGGGCAGGACCGGGTGATTACAACGCAAGGCCGGGTGATTGCTGCAGCGCGGCTGCAGGGAAGGGCGGAGTGTACACATTCTGAGGTAGCGAACCAATTCCACCCTCCGTTGCCGATGGAACGCTGCACTCCACGCCGTTGCATCCCCCGACGGCACCACAATTCTGCATTCGTCGGCCTGATCCGTCGTGTCCCTCGAACCAAAAACTGGTATGCTTCGCCCAGCTTTCTCACCGGAGCCCGGCGGCTCCCAACCATCACCTCAATCTACAGACCAATCGCTATGTGTTCGAATTTTCCGTGTTTGCTGATCCAGCCGCTGCTCACACTCTGTCTGCTCATCGCAGGCAGCCTGCCGGTACTGAACGCTGCAGATCAGCCGAACCTGGTGCTGATCATCGCCGACGACTGTACGCATCGAGACATCGGCTGTTACGGTGGCCAGGCGATTACGCCCAACATCGATCGCCTCGCTTCGCAGGGAATGAGATTCACACGGTGTTTTCAGGCAGCTCCGATGTGTTCGCCAACACGTCACAGCCTGTACACCGGACAATACCCCGTCAAGACCGGTGCCTATCCCAATCACACGTTCGTGAATGACGGCATCATCAGCCTGCCGCTGGATCTGAAACCACTGGGCTATCGAGTGGCTCTCAGCGGAAAGACGCACATCGGACCGCGACCGGCGTTCCCATTTGAGTACTCCGGAAAGGACAACAACCCTGACCCGGACGCTGTGCGACAACTGATCAGCGAGAGCGTCGACGCAAAGACACCCTTCTGTCTGATTGCCTGTTCCAACGAACCACATTCCCCGTGGAACAAGGGCGATGCTTCGCAGTACGACGCCGACAAGCTGCAGCTTCTTTGGACTCTCCGCCACTGCCACAACAACGGTGTCGAACAGCTTTGCAGCACGCTCAACTAAATCGATGTGAC
>JALRDR010000551.1 GCA_023262145.1 Planctomycetaceae bacterium
AAGCAGAGAGAACAAAGCAGAGCAGGCCGGGGGCCCTGTCGCCATACGAAAAGCAACAGGACACACCATCAGCAAAACCAGTCGGCAGCAAAACCAGTCGGCAGCAAAACACTGAGTAGAACTGAACTGCACTGCTGGAAGTCAACAGAATCAGTCCGGGTCAGACCAGAGAATTCAGACCAGAGAATAGAATATTGAAGAGGGGCATCGAATGAGTCGAGCAGAATCTGAATGGATCATCAGGAAACGTGATGGACGAACAGTAGCATTTGATTCCGGATTGATTCAAAAAGCGATCAGGAATGCATTTCGTGCAGAACTGAACCTGGTCGATGGACAGCCTTTGGATCCGACAGTCGCGGAGGAAATTGCGGCGATCACCGGCCAGGTGGTGGAACAGTGTGGGGCTGATGCCAGCTCTGCGGACGGGATCGGCGTGGAGCAGGTGCAGGACCTCGTGGAAATGCACCTGATGCGGGGTGGTCATTATCGCACAGCCCGTCGCTACATTGTCTACCGTTCTGAGCATGAACGGATTCGTTCTCTGCAGCAGATCGAGGCTCTTGAAGAGGCCTCAGAGAAAGCAGCGGCTCCGAGACTGCAGGTGCTCCGAGAAGATGGGCTCCGCACGTCATTCGATATCAATCGCATTCGGCGGCGGCTGCAGTATGCGTGTGAGAATCTGCCGGACTGTGACGTTGAGGATCTCACGAAGGAAGTCAGTAAATCGGTCTTCGATGGTATCTCCGTGCTGGAAATCGACCGCGCCATGATTCTGGCAGCACGCAGTCGCATCGAACGCGACCCGGCTTACGATACCGTGGCGGTACGGTTGCTGCGGACGGTGATCAATCGGGAAGCGATTGGCAGCAGCCCGACGAATGCGAATGAGCTGACCAGGCAATATCGGAATCAGTTTGAGCACTACATCATCGACGGAATCAACTCAGAACGCCTGACACCGGCGCTTCGTGATCTGAATCTGACGCGACTGGCGGATGCATTGCAGCCGGAGCGGGATGAGTTGTTCAAGTACCCGGGCCTGCAGGCAATCTATGACCGCTATCTGCTGCACATTGACGGTCGTCGTATTGAGACGCCCCAATACTTCTGGATGCGTGTTGCAATGGGGTTGTCCCTGCAGGAGGAGAATCCCGAGGAAAGCGCAATTGAGTTCTACAACCTGTTGTCCAGCATGAGGTTCTCTTCAGCGACGCCAACCCTGTTCAACTCTGCCACCAACCACCCACAACTCAGCTCCTGCTACCTGTCTACGGTCAGCGACGATCTGGGACACATCTTCAAATGCGTCTCGGATAACGCCATGCTCAGCAAGTGGGCTGGCGGTCTGGGCAATGACTGGACCAACATCCGCGCGACCAACGCCCACATCAGTGGCACCAACGGTCGCAGTCAGGGTGTCATCCCATTCCTCAAGGTTGTGAATGACGCTGCAGTAGCAGTCAATCAGGGCGGCAAAAGAAAGGGCGCCGTCTGCTCCTACCTTGAATCCTGGCACCTCGACATTGAGGAGTTCCTGGATCTGCGCAAGAACACCGGAGACGATCGTCGCCGTACGCACGATATGCACACGGCCAACTGGATTCCGGACCTGTTCATGAAACGTGTTCAGGAGCAGACTGAATGGACGCTGTTCAGTCCGAATGATGTGCCGGATCTGCACGACCTTTACGGCAAGGCCTTCGAAGAGCGTTATCGCTACTATGAAGAACTGGCAGAAGCCGGTGAGATCCGGATGTTCAAGAAGATCCCGGCTGTGGATCTATGGCGAAAGATGCTCACGCGTCTGTTCGAAACGGGTCACCCATGGATCACATGGAAGGATCCTTCCAACATCCGTTCGCCGCAGAGCCACCAGGGGGTTGTGCACAGCAGTAACCTTTGTACAGAAATTCTGCTCAACACGTCGTCCACAGAGACCGCAGTCTGCAACCTCGGGTCGATCAACCTCGCCGCCCATGTCCGCGACGGAGAACTGGACGTAGCTCTGCTTGAACAGACCGTTCGCACAGCCATGCGAATGCTGGATAACGTCATCGACATCAACTACTACCCTACACCGGAAGCTGCAAATTCCAACAAGCAGCATCGTCCTGTAGGGCTGGGACTGATGGGGTTCCAGGACGCGCTGGTCAAAATGAATATCAGCTATGCCAGTCCACAGGCCGTTGAGTTCGCTGACTACAGCATGGAGGTCATTTCCTACCATGCCATTATGGCGTCATCGAATCTGGCAGCGGAACGAGGGACCTACCAGTCGTATCCAGGTTCGAAGTGGGAGCAGGGACTGCTGCCAATCGACACCATGGAACTGCTGGAAGATGAGCGCGGTGTGCGGATCGATGTCGATCGCACCAGTCGCATGGACTGGAATGTTGTCCGTGAGGCAGTCAGCCGGAATGGCATGCGGAACAGCAACTGCATGGCGATCGCCCCAACTGCAACCATCTCCACCATCATCGGTGTCTCCCAGTCCATTGAGCCGATGTACAAGCATCTGTATGTGAAGAGCAACCTGTCCGGTGAATTCACTCACATCAACACCGCTCTGGTTCAGGAACTGAAGCAGCGCGGACTGTGGGGTGCTGAAATGCTGGAAGCTCTGAAATACTACGATGGCACGCTGGGCGATATCCAGACCATCCCGGAAGACATCAAGTCACGTTACATCACAGCATTTGAAGTTGACCCACAGTGGCTGATTGAGTGTGCTGCCCGACGCCAGAAATGGATCGACATGGGACAGTCTCTGAATCTGTACATGCTTGAACCCAGTGGTCGCAAACTGAACGACATGTACACACTGGCATGGCGGAAAGGTCTGAAAACGACCTATTACCTCCGCACACTCGCTGCAACGCAGATTGAGAAATCCACAGTGGATATCAATCGCTACGGTGTGCAGCCTCGCTGGATGAAGAACCGCAGTGCCTCAAGCGACAACGAAGTTGCCCGCAGCGAAGGTACCTCCACACCCATTCCGGAGCCCCATATCGGAATACAGGTTCCGGCCACGGAAGTCACGCAATACAACGCCTGCAGTATTGATGACCCGGACTGCGAGGCATGTCAGTAAGGTTTTCCTGAGGCAATATTTCCTGACAATCGGTGAACTACTGGAGATTTCTACGGTCATAGGCTGAGCCGGAACAGAACCTGGATGCTTTCCCGAAACCGGGCGGACATCCTGCCGCTGAATTTCAGGCTCAAGCTGTCGATCAAATGGAAGCACCACCAGTAACCGTCAGGCGTCGTCCGGATTGCTGCAAGGCAATTACAATTCAATCAGTTTCAAGTCGCAAGGGGCTGATGCCCTGCACGCGAGATCACACAATACCGTCAGATTCTCTCAAGGAGTGAGCGTTTATGTCTGCACCAGCATCCAGTCTGAGTTTTGAAGAGAGTGATGAACTATACGAAGGCGCTGCTCCCCGCAGGTCCGGTCGCTTCAGTGCCGACGAAAAACGACTGCTCAACTGCGCCAAAGTTGACGTCAACCAACTGATGCCCATCAAGTACCACTGGGCATGGGAACATTATCTGAACGGTTGCGCCAACCACTGGATGCCGACAGAAGTCCCGATGAATCAGGACGTGGAGATCTGGCGTTCGGACAAACTGACCGAAGATGAGCGGCTGGTCATCAAACGGAATCTGGGATTCTTCTCCACTGCCGAATCGCTGGTTGGAAACAACCTCGTGCTGGCGATCTTCCGCCACGTGACAAACCCCGAATGCCGTCAGTACCTGCTGCGTCAGGCATTCGAGGAGGCTGTGCACACGCATACGTTCCTGTACGTCGTGGAAAGTCTGGGACTGAACGAAGGCGAAATCTTCAATATGTACCGTGAGATCCCATCGATCTCTGAGAAAGACGCCTTCGAAATGGAACTGACGGCAGAAGTGCTGTCCGAAGACTTCTCAACGGATACCGTTGAAGGTCGCCAGATGTTCCTCAAGAACCTGATCGGCTACTACGTGATCATGGAAGGAATCTTCTTCTACAGCGGGTTCGTAATGATTCTGTCCTTCCATCGCCGCAACCTCATGAAGGGCATCGGAGAACAGTTCCAGTACATCCTGCGTGATGAAACAATCCACATGAATTTCGGAATCGATCTGATCAACGAGATCAAGAAAGAGAACCCTGAACTGTGGACTCCTGAATTCCAGGAAGAGATGCTGCAGCGAGTGCGCCGAGCAGTGGAACTGGAAATTCGCTACGCCGAAGAATGCCTGCCACGCGGAATCCTGGGACTCAATGCCGACGCATTCCGCGATTACGTGCAGTACATCGCCGACCGCCGTCTGGAACGAATTGGCCTGCCCACACAATTCAGCTCCTCAAACCCATTCCCGTGGATGAGCGAGACGATCGACCTGTCGAAGGAGAAGAACTTCTTTGAGACGCGGGTGACCGAGTATCAGGCGGGCGGTTCACTCAAGTGGGACTGAGTTCCATTGGATCCTGAACAGCGGACCAAAACCTGAACAACTGAAAAGCTGCTGATCTTCGGATCAGCAGCTTTTCTTATTCCCGCATTGCCCCCTGCAGCCCACCGCTGCCGAGACGCTCAACTGCTCTCAACGTCCTCTGGGGAATAGCTGTGCAATTCCCTCGATGCGGTAAACAGCAGCAATCCGGTGCACCCCACAACCTGCCGGCCGCAGGACTGCTGCATACAAGCCGAAAGAGGCTCAGCCGCTCGAGAAATATGAAACACAGTCAGCCACAGGCAGCAACCAGCCCTGGTCCCGATCTCACGACATGAAATGCGTCAGACCACGTACAAACTCAGTTGGTGTCTGCACCGGTCAGCATGACGCAGCGGTTGAAATCTCGCGGTTAAAATCTCACGGTCGCATTCCTGTGTCGACAACAACCAGCAACGCCCCCATCAACTTGAGTTCTGATGTCAGCACAACAGTCATGCCGACCACTCGAACCCGCATCAACGACGCATCAGGACGGCAATCCTGTGACAGGTTCTGAGCCCGCTGCACAGCTGCCACATGTGACGCTGGTCAAGCCTCTGTGACAGCCCGCGGTCAAATCACACAGCTGCCGGCGACGTCCCTGCGGCGCAGCTCATTTGCCGACAGGATCAGCAATGCGGCACTGCCACCACCGGCGGAAAGAACCGGGCATGCCATCAGTGGCGCCGGAACTGTAATGATCGACGTGAGCAGTACGTGCACAGAGCCGCAACGCAGCCACAGAACAGCAACCCGCAGGCCACCTGAATCAAATGCTCAGGGCTGGTCAGGTAATGCAGAACGCCAGTGGGTGAGGTGCGTACATGATGCCCGGGATGAGCCTCAACGGTGCTGCTGAGGACAACTGGCAGCAAAAACAGGACAATACGATTCCACATCGTGTGCTACTCCACCCCGGGCATCCCGGGGTATTCAATATTCAGTACAGGGGCAATCGGGCAATCGGGCAATCGGGCAATCGGGCAATCGGGCAATCGGGCAATCGGGCAGTCTGGCA
>JALRDR010000607.1 GCA_023262145.1 Planctomycetaceae bacterium
AAACCGCCAGTTGTTGATCAGGCGGCACGATCAGTTTCCTCAGGCCGCAATCATCAGCGGACTGGGATCTCGCGGAGCGTTGCTGGCGCCAGGCGCCGGCGTGCAGGTTCTGGAACTGCTGGATCAACCTGTGCTGCAAGCAAGTGCCAAAGCAGGAACAAAGGGAATCAGTCTGACAGCGAAAGCTCATTCAGCAGTACGACGCAGATATCGTGCAGGTGACTGGCTGGTTGATGCGACTGCCGGAAATGGTCATGACACGTTGTTCCTGGCTCAACTGGGCGGTCCCGATCGAGTGCTTGCCATTGATATTCAGCAGCAGGCATTGTTGCAGACACAACAGCGTCTCAGAGACCACAATCTGGAGGGCGTCCTGCTCTGTTGTGCAGATCATGCGAAGAAGCTGCACGATCTGACTGAAGAGACTCCGCAGTTTCGTGCCGGAGCAGTGATGTTCAATCTGGGATATCTGCCTCGAAGTGATCACAATGTCATTACCCGACCGAAATCAACAATTCCGGCATTACGTGCAGCAGTCAGGCTGCTTCGTTCCGGTGGTGTGCTGACAGTGACAGCATATCGCGGTCACGTCGGTGGTCCGGAAGAAGCTCAGGCAGTGCGCAGGTTTTTTGCGGAGTGCAGTGACGGGCAGGTTTCGGAACTGCCAGGTAATGCGGAAGATGATTCGTCACCGCTATTATTTATTTTTCAGAAGAAAAACCACATCGCAGCACTAACCGTTTAGCCGTTAGCAGAGTGTGGAACACCCGACCGACTTGGTGTGGTCGTGCAACTTCAGCAGCAGAAAACACGATCGAATGAGAGAACTCACCAGTTTCAGTGATCCGTTGGAAGCAGAAAAACTGGCAGCATATCTGTTGTACCACGAGGTGGAATCTCAGGTGGAGCAGGAGGAACACAGCTGGACCGTCTGGGTGATCAATGATGATCAGCGTGGACGGGCGCTGGAACTCCAGCTGGAACTGCAGGCCAGCCCGGAATCAGAAGCTGTTCAGCTGGCTCAGCAGCATGCAGCAAAACAACAACAGCAGCAGGAAAAGGCCCGGGCCCAGGCTCGACGTCGAGCAGTTTCTGCAGCTCGACTGCGACAGCGCTGGAAGGGTCACTGGTATCGCTGCTTTCCGGCGACAGTTGTTCTGATCGGCATCAGTCTTGCCGTTGTTCTGCTGACCACAGACTTCCATCAGGGCAGGAATGCCGTTGGACTCACTTCAGGACTCTGCAACAGAAAAGGCTCAGTACTTCTTGAGGCATTGTTTCTTGATGTGCGAGTTACCGAAGCGGAAGTTCTTGAAATGATCCGTACCGGGGGCCCTCCATCTCCACTGTTATTGACTCGAGTGGTGACTTCGGGTGAGGTCTGGCGTCTTGTGACGCCAATTTTTCTGCATTTCAGCTTCCTGCACATTTTCTTCAACATGTATTGGATGTGGGGGCTTGGCAGGGGCGTTGAGTTCCTGCGGGGGACACCACGTTTTCTCGCCATTGTGCTGTTGATCGCGGTTGTGTCCAACATCTCGCAATGGCTCGTTTCAGGTCCCGCATTTGGAGGCATGTCCGGCGTGGTCTTCGGCCTGATCGGGTATGCGTGGATGAAGGGACGCTACGAGCCGCATGAAGGACTGGGTCTGCGTTCAGAACAGATCACTTATTCGCTCTTCTTTCTGTTTCTGGGCTTTGGCGGCGCGTTCGGTTCGGTCGCCAATACCTGTCATCTGGCCGGTTTGCTCACAGGAATGCTGATTGGGGCCAGAAAGCACATCATCAGAACCATGACCCGTTAGGAACCCGCTGACTGCTCGGGGAGAACACCATTGAATCGCGAACAGAATCTGGCACTGCTGAACGAATATGTAAGCAACTCGGGGCTGCAAAGGCACATGTTTGCAGTGGAGGCTGCGGTCGCTGCATATGCTGAAAAACACGGTGAAGATATCCAGAAGTGGTCGACCGTGGGGTTGCTGCACGACTTTGATTACGAACGCTGGCCGGACCCACCGGATCATCCGCTGCAGGGATCACAGATCCTCCGCGAACGTGGTTATCCGGAAGATGTGATCTACGCCATCCTTTCCCACGCTGACTACCTGGCCGATCGATATCCGCGGGTATCACTCCTGGACAAGACGCTTTATGCCTGCGATGAATTGTGCGGATTCATCGTTGCCTGTGCTTTGATGCGGCCGGGACGACTGTCCGGAATGACGGCCTCCAGTGTTCGCAAGAAAATGAAACAGGCGTCTTTTGCAGCAGCGGTCAGTCGAGCGGATATCATTAATGGAGCGGAGGATCTGGGTGTTGATCTGAATGAGCACATCACATTTGTGATCTCTGCACTGCAGCCAATTGCCGCGGAACTGGATCTGCTGTCTCAGGAAGACTGACTCAGACTGAAGGTCAAATTGAGAGAACTCAACCAAATCGGCCAGGGGTGCGGAGTGCAACGACTGCGAGTCATGTTTGCCATTGGTGCCATGTACGGAGGTGGTTCCGAGCGGCAGACGATCCATTTGCTGAAACACCTTGATCGCAGTCGGTTTGAACCACATTTGTATCTGGTGAATCGAACGGGACCGTTGCTGAAACAGATTCCGGAAGATGTTCCGGTGCACGTCTTCAGTGAGCGATCAGGTGATTCACGAATCTACCTGCCCGGCCTGAATTATCGTCGTCGTATTGCAGATTATTCGACCTGCCTGCAGCAGACGGGATGTCAGATCAGTTATGACAGAACTTTTCTGATGACATTGACTGCCGCCGCAGGAGCCGAGCGGGCAGGGCTACCGGCAGTGTCAACGGTCGTGACCGACCCGGAACGCGGGTTTGCTCCGGTTGCCGGGCGCTTCCAGTCACTCAAACGGCGTCGTCTCAGTCAGCTCTACAACACAATGGCACAGGTACTGGCAGTGTCTGACGGTGCCCGCGAGGCGGCGATCCGATTCTATGGAATCAAACATGAACGAATCCGAACCCACCGCAATGGTGTTGATCCGGGATCGATTCAGGAACAGCAGAAACAACCTGTCGAAAACAGCTGGTGGACTGCTTCGCCACGTACGAAAGACAGCCGGATTCTGCGGATTGTGACAGCGGGCAGACTGAATCATGACAAGGGGTTTCATGTGCTGGTTGAAGCAGCGGCAAAGCTGAAAGCACACCAGCCCCTTTGCCAGACCGTCACTTCTACTCCAGGGCTTTCTACTGTTCGGGTGTTGCCGTTTTTTATATGGGGAAATAATTTGTTCGGGTGTTGCGACTTTTCTTTGAAAGGAAAATATGAAACTAAAATATAATGTCAGATTACTTGTTCAATACGAAATTGAAGCCAATTCATTTAATGAAGCCATGTTGCGGGCTAGCAGAAATGTGATGCCTAATAATGGTGATGCCGTTCAATGGCATTATGTGGGCAAAAATGAAAAAAGATATGTGTTTGATTATCATGACATGTCTTTGACTGAAGTTGATACTTTCGGTCCAGCAGTTGAGCCTTTGACTGTTGTTCGTGAGTTTGACCCTGACCAACAAAGTTGGTCGTGATGTCGGGTTTGCTTGCGCCCCCGCTTCGCGGGCGCAAGCAAACGCGACTGTGTGTTTATCCATTTATATCTAACGAAAGGAATTGTTATGCCTAGAACTTTACGGTTACAAGATGCACGGCTCGCTGATGGTATTACCGAATGCGAAGCGTGTGGTGATTACGAATTTGAACGCA
>JALRDR010000619.1 GCA_023262145.1 Planctomycetaceae bacterium
TGCGAAACAAAAAGCGAAAGTATGTGCTTGAAGTGCACAAATCCGGCTCCAGAAATACGCCGGCAAACCATGGCTGCAGAAACCGTCGGATGAAATCGTCTGAAAAATGGCACTGCTGACGCAGGTAATCTGCCAGCGGCATGTCATCCGCCTGCAACAGTTGCTCGACCGTCCCCCGCATCACACTTGCTCGCAGTCTGCCCAGTCGCAGCCGGTCAGCCAGCGTCCCGATTCCGTTGAACAGCGTTCTGAAAGCAGCCTGCGGTCGCCGCCACGGATCGGCCATTTCCAAAAACCGCCCCTGAGTGCGAATCAGCGCACCAGGCTGAAACCTGCGCAGTTTCAAAGCAGCGTAGTCCAACTGCCGCTGCGCTTCCGGGTAAGCCAGTTGCAATACCTGAAATCCGGCATCGATGAGAAACCCGTCAACTCGCCGCGTCCTCACCCGTCCACCAACTTCCGCAGCGGCATCAAGCACCAGAATGCTTCTGCCGCGGCGACTCAGCTCGCGGGCGCAACTGAGCCCAGCCAGACCTGCCCCGACAATCACGATTGGATCTGCTTCACTCACCTGAACACTCCTCAACCAGCTTCAGTAACACCAGCTTCAGTAACACCAGCTGCAGTAACACCAGCTGCAACGACACCAGCAACCTGAACTCCAGACCCCAGCAGCACACGACCGGAAACCCGCTTTCATTCCTCACCCGGATTCATTTGGCAAACATGCGCAGCCGAAGATTGATCGAGGACTGTCGAGCACGAATGCAGACCCGCCGTCGACGCCTGAAAATCCTTCCTCCAACGTCAGAAGACTGCGAGTTCTGCAAAAAACATCGCTGCCACTGTCCCTGATTGTGAGCCGAAGCAGCATTACAGAAAAATGCCTGCAGGCAGGCATCAGGGTAAGACCTACCGGCTATGGACGACCGGATACGGACCACAACCTGCAAACCACAGTCTGCGAACGAAATTCTGAAGCCTCATCAATCGCCTCTTCCAGCCGACCGACGCAGCGATCGGCGAATGCTGCCGACCCACACCACAGCGAATCTTAACCGCTCGCAGCAAGCTGTCTCAGTACCACTGACGGACGGAATTGAATTTGAGAAGAATCAGGGGAGCCTGTTAAATTGTCAGGCATCAAACCTCATCGTTCAGCTTCTGCATCGTTCGGAGCAGTTTTATGCCGTGCCCACCGGGAACGAATTCACAGCGTCACAAGGCCCGGTGGCTGAACAGACTGCCCCTGCCACTCATGATACTGATCATCGTCGCCGCAAGCTGCCTGAACTTTGGCTTTGCCGATGAAGCAAGTCGCGACCGTCGCTACCGGCTGCTGGGCGAGCGTCGTCAGGAAATACTCGATTCCCTGCGGCTGGAACTGGAATCCGCCCGAACCTGGGGACTGCAGCGGGGACTTGCGGAGGCAGCAGCCGAAATCGAAACCTCGTTGAGCACAGGTGGTCTTTGCACAGAACTCCCGCGGAATGTGCGGCCGGAAGCGACACCGGGGCTGTCACCCGGCTCAGCTCTGCTGGAACAGAAGCTGAAAACGATTCGTGAGGAACATGCCAGCAGGCTGTACTCACTTGCCCGTTCAGCTCTGCGTACCGATTTTCCATCGCTGGCATTTTCCATGGTGGAGGAAGTTGCGAGGATTGACACGGACCATCGCCTCGCCCGCTCCATTCTGGGACAGCAGATCTTTGTGGACCCCGCCCGCAGGACAGAACCAGGATACGCTGGTGAGTGGATTTCTGATTTTGAAAAGCGAATGCGCAGCGGGAGCAGCCCCAGTGTTGACCATCCCAGCTTTGGCTGGATTCCGGCAGCTGCAGTGACGCGGTATGAGCAGGGGCTTCGGCCCTGGCGTAGTGACTGGATCAGCAGCGAACGGGAACAGGAGTTGCGGCGAGACTTTCGGAACGCCTGGGAGATTCCCAGTGAGAATTTTCTTGTGCGCACCAATGTCGGGCTGGAACAGGGCGTGCAATTGTCGCGGCGTCTGGAACTGTTTCATGCCTGGTTTCGACAGCATTTCGCCGCATTCTTTGAGACCCCCTCAGAGATGCAGGATCGATTTGAACGAACAGTGCAGTCAGCTTCCTCCTCTCGCAGACGCCCGCTTGAAGTGCACTACTTTGCATCGCGGGAGGAATATCAGACCCGTATGCAGGGAAAAGTTCCGCCCGGGATCGAAACCAACGGGCTGTACTGGCAGCCTGACCGTACTTGTTATTTCTTTGACGATCCTGATTCCTCAGACTATTCCACGATGTACCACGAAGCCACGCATCAGATCCTTGATGTGGCCACACTGGACGCCCGTCGCGCTGCGTCGCGGGCACTGGCACTCAAAATGCGCAGCCGCAGAGTTGACGACTGGGTTCTTTGCCGTCAGTCAAACTTCTGGATCATCGAAGGTCTGGCCTGCTATTTCGAGTCATTTACGGTCGATGACGAGGGTGAAATCACGGTCGGAGATCCGGGGTGGATTCGCTTCAATACAGCCCGTCAGCGACTCCTTGACCCGGCTGTCCATTTCTACCTCCCGGCCAGACAGTTTTTTGGGCTGGGGATGGAGGAATTTCAGACACATCCGCAGATC
>JALRDR010000645.1 GCA_023262145.1 Planctomycetaceae bacterium
CTCCCCAAAATCATTCCAGGATCTTGGTCTCCAGAAACGCACACTGCGTCGCCTTGCCGAAATCGGCTATGAGTCCCCCAGTCCGATCCAGAGAGAATTCATTCCCATCGCCCTGACCGGCAAGGACTGCATCGGCCAGGCTCGTACCGGAACCGGAAAGACCGCCGCATTCATGCTGCCGGCTCTGGAACTGGTGGACTCCGCGGATCATGTCGTACAGGCCCTCGTGCTGGCTCCCACCCGTGAACTCAGCGAACAGGTCTTTGCCGAATCGCGGCGTCTGGCAGGCGACACCCAACTCCGCTTTGCATTATGTGTCGGCGGTCGTCCCATGGGGCAGCAGATCGATGACCTGAAGGCCGGTGCCCAGATCGTTGTCGGGACCCCGGGACGAGTACAGGATCTGATGAAACGCGGCCACCTGCGCTTCGACAACCTCGAAATCGCAGTGCTGGATGAAGCGGATCGCATGCTGGATATCGGCTTTCGCCCGGACATCGAACGTATTCTGCGGGCCTGCCCGAAGGATCGTCAGACTCTGCTGCTGTCAGCCACCATGGCACCAGAAGTAGTGAAACTGGCCAATCGCTACATGGAATCCCCGGCCTCGGTCGATCTGTCTGAAGATCGTGTCATGGTGGATACCATTGAGCAGTTCTACGTAACCGTCGACGAAGACCGAAAACTCCCCTTACTGCTCCGCATTCTGGCTCTCGAAAAACCTCGCCAGGTGATTGTCTTTACCCGCACCAAACGCGGTGCCGACAAACTGTTTGAGATCTTTTCGCGACGGCTCAAGTCTGACCGCGTGGCCTGTATGCACGGCGATCTGCCGCAGCGCAAACGTGATCGAGTTATTCGCAGCCTGCGATCCGGAGAACTGCGACTTCTCATCGCCACCGATGTCGTGGGCAGAGGTATCGATATCAGCGGTATCTCACACATCATCAACTACGACATTCCTGAGTACTGCGACGACTACGTGCATCGCGTGGGACGAACAGGCCGACTGTCGTCGGATGAAAATGGACGTGCTGTCACCTTCGTTACCGTGGCTCAGGGCGGCGAACTGACCAACATTGAAAAACGAATCAATGACGTACTGCCACAATACGTGGTGGAAGGTTTTGAAGCGTTCCGTCAGAAGCAACGTGAGCAGCGGTCCGTCAGACGATTTGGTCTGCAGAACACCTGATCGGCCCTTACACTATTCCTGTCCGACCTGTGCAGCATTGTGGATTGCATTGTGCCCCAGACTGCCGGCGAACTGACACAGTGCTCCTTCAGCGTACGCATACTCCGGGGCACTGTTGCTGGTACGCTGATCCTGACCACAGTTTCCCTCGTTCCACTCTATCCGCTGTTGACGGAGTGGATCGGGAGCCTGCGTCTGCAGCTTTGCGGCGGCATTCTGCTCCTGGCTGCCATTGCGATCATACTGCGACGCTCCCGGCTGCTGCTCCTGTTGTCGCTGCAACTGCCCATCCACGGTCTCTGGATGCCCGTCCTGTTTCATCCTCCACCAACGACCAACGCGGTTTCCCCGCCCGACCTTTCCATCTGCAGTGTCAACATTCACGTCTCTACTGAATCTGCTGCCAATCTGTTGTCGGTCCTGCCGAAAAACCTGCCCGATGTGATTGGAATTCAGGAGCTGTCATCGGCAATGTGGAATTCGCTGGAGCAGCATCTGGGCAGTTCCCATCCACACCGCCTGCACAGTTTCCGGAAGCCGGGGCACTTCGGTATCGGATTTGTCTCACGTTATCCCCTCGTGGAATACGAGCACTTTCCGCTGAACGAAGATGAAATCCCGGTGGTAAATGCTGTGCTGCAGACTCCGAAGGGAAAAGTGCGAATTGTCGTCTCGCACCAGCTGCCACCACTCAGCTCAGAATATCTGCGACTCCGCAGCGAAGGTCTGCAGAGTATCGTCGACCGAATCACGACTGCCAGGCAAAGACAGCCGGAGATCCCGGCGATTCTTGTGGGTGATCTGAATTGCACCCCATGGGTCTCGGAGTACCACCGGTTGCTCCAGCTGACCGAAATGCAGGACTCGCTCAATCGCAGCAATCTGAATGCCACGTGGTACCCACCGCTGTTTCCGGGCTGCGGACTGATCATTGACCACGTGTTCTTCAGCAGTGAACTGGCCTGTCTTTCCCGCCGGACTCTGGCCTATTTCGGGTCGGATCATCGGCCAATTCTGACCACCTTTCGCTTCCTCAGACCACAATCGGCCTCATCTGAATGACGCTGAATACTTGAGTCATCGTCCGGCATCGGCCAATTGCAAAGCCCCGACCACGGTGGTTTCAGTCCTGATCTGCAGCCGATTCATCCACGTAGAGTCTCAGCTGCGGCAGTTCGACAATCGATTCGTTTCCCGGCGGTGCCGGCTGCCCGGGTGCCGGCGTTCCCGGGCTCCCGGAGTATCTGCGGGCAAGACCACGAACGATTGCCGCCGGACTGCCAAGCAGGTACAGCATCACCGATCCCCCCGCAGGATTCAGGAACGTGAAGGCCAGCAGAACAATCAGGGCAGCGGCGTAGAGCAACCATTGCCGCAAGCGATCATCCCGGCCCACGGCCTGCAGCACTTCGGAACCTCCGGGACCAAAAACACGCTCCGCTTCCCGGCCCGTGTTGTGCCCACTGCGAAACCCGGACTGCTCACTGTCGATCCGCCGCAGTTCCCGCTCGATTGTCGATCCGGGTGCTGCCTGCTGCTCACGAAAGTCCGCATCCTGCTCCAGCGAATCCCGAATATGCTGGAGTTGACTTACATCCCGTTCGAGTCGCAGCAGCTGTGAGGCATTCTGATGGTACTGCTCTCGCAACTGAAACCACTGCAACAGTCCCGGAGACAAAGCAACAGCGGCATAAGCAGCCCCTGCCAGCAACAGCGCAGCCCAGAATGTGAACATCCCCAAAAGCAAACCGACCGAGGGAGCTGCTGACTGCGGCTCCTCGGTCGGGCTGGCGTTCTGGTCGGAAAGGTCATCCATGGAACACATTCCGAAATCGGCTGCTGCAAACTGAGTTCAGCTGATAGTACCACCATAGACCGCAGTATCGCCCAGCATCTCTTCAATTCGCAGGAGCTGGTTGTACTTACAGATTCGGTCCGTACGACTGGCTGACCCGGTCTTGATCTGTCCGGTACGCAGTGCCACTGCCAGGTCAGCGATGGTCGTGTCCTCGGTTTCTCCGGACCTGTGACTCATCACTGCAGTGTAACCATTCTGGTAGGCCAGCTGTACAGCCTGAATTGTCTCTGTCAGCGTACCGATCTGATTCACTTTCACCAGGATGCTGTTTCCGACACCCTTATTGATCCCTTCAGTCAGGCGACTGGTGTTGGTCACGAACAAATCGTCACCCACCAGCTGAATCCTGCCACCAAGACGGTCTGTCAGCTTCTTCCAGCCATCCCAGTCGTCTTCTGAGCAACCGTCTTCGATGGAACAGATCGGGTATTTCTCTGCCCATCGCCCCAGCAGATCCACCATTCCGTCGCTGTCCAGAGTGCCACCATCGATGGTGTACTGACCAGTCTCAGCGTTGAAGAATTCTGTGGCAGCACAGTCCATGGCAATTTTGATCTGGTCACCTGCCCGGTAACCCGACTTTTCGATCGCCTCCATAATGACCTCAAGACCCTCTTCATTGGATTTGAGATCAGGAGCAAAACCGCCTTCATCGCCAACGGCAGTACTCAGACCACGAGCAGCAAGCACCTTCTTCAGATGATGGAAGATCTCCACACCGGCTCGCAATGCTTCTCCGAACGTGTGAAATCCGAGTGGCATCACCATGAATTCCTGGATGTCCAGGCCGTTGTTGGCGTGCTCGCCCCCGTTGATGATGTTCATCATCGGTGCCGGCAGGCGATTTGCACCGACACCACCAAGGTATCGGTAAAGCGGGAGTTGGCAGTGAACGGCCGCTGCATGAGCGGTTGCCAGAGAACAGGCAAGGATTGCGTTCGCGCCCAGATTCGCCTTGTTTGGCGTTCCGTCCGCCTCCAGCATTACTTCATCGATATCCGCCTGATCGAGTGCGTTCATGTCCACCAGCACATCGGCCAGTGTTTCGTTCACATTCTCGACCGCCTTCAGAACTCCCTTGCCCAGATAGCGGGAGGAATTCGCAGAATCCCTCAGCTCGCAGGCTTCGTGTGCACCAGTACTGGCGCCGCTGGGAACCGCGGCACGTCCGAGGGAGCCATCCTCAAGTTCAACCTCAACTTCAACCGTAGGGTTTCCACGACTGTCGAGAATCTCACGAGCGTTGACGGAAGCAATCAGTGAAGACATCTGAGAAGTGACTCCTGAACAAAAAAGACAACTGAAAAGACAATCGAACAGAACAGAATCGCAAACAGCACACAACGGATGAACAACGGCCAACAGCGAGCGGCGTCGTGTGATCCTGCAATCTCATCGTGAACAAACACAAGCGGCCAATTCTCACCTACGGAAACAGCCGCCCACAGTGATTGTGAAAACGATCAGCACTGCAGGATAATCAGTACTGCAGGATAACCATTACTGCACTGTGCGTAACGCCAAGAAGGCCGGCACAGCCGCCGCAGCGACAACGACCGTAACAGCGATACCGGTCAAACCAGAAACGGCAGCCAGCAGAGCACCACAGCCGTTCGACATTGCGACTGCTGTG
>JALRDR010000677.1 GCA_023262145.1 Planctomycetaceae bacterium
CCGGTTCTCCGATCGACCAGTCAGACGCAGGTGCAGCTGGCGGTGCCGGCGCCTGCTTCGGATCGCCCTGCGGACTGTCGGCGGCAACCCACGCCAGCAATGACTGTTTCTGATCCTCAGTCAACGATGTGTCATTCTGAAACGTCCCATGGTGCCGTGAGGCGTACCATGGGGGCATTGTCTCGTTGCGAACGACTTCCGCAATCATCTGACGATTTGCGGCTGCGTCGGCATACGTCCGCAGTGAGAAAGGAGCAGCTGTGCCGGGCCGATGACAGCGCGCACACTTCTCATGCACCAGAGTGCCAATTCCAGCAGACCATGTTACTGCTGGCGGAAGCGGTGGCGACGAACTCAGCAGACAGCCATCCACAACTGTCTCCGCAACCTCCACCGGCTCACCAGCAAGTACCTGCTGCAGTGCCAGTTCGAGGTCCTGTCTGGAGGCCGTCGGGCGAGTGCCACCGATACGCACCTGATCATCAACACGTCCGCGATAGCGGAGCACACGGTTCTGGTCGATCACACACACCTGAGGCGTTCGGGTGATCCCCAGTGAATTCGCGACGGACAAGTCTGCGTCACGCACAAAACAGAACGGAATATCAAGTTCCAGTGCCTGTGCCGCCATATCGCGGATGGTGTCGCCAGCCCCCACATTGACGGCGACAAACACAACCTGTTGCTCCCTGTACCGCTGATACATTTCCGCCAGCTGTGGGAGCACTCGCCTTGCCATTGGACAGGTTGTGGATGTGAAGACAAATACAACCGCCCGATGCTCTTCAAAATCCTCAATGCTGCGCTGCAGACCTCGAATGTCGGTGAACTGCAGGAGCGGAACGGCTTCACCAGTCTTCACTGCGTCTGGGGCGGATCCCGCCGTTGTGGAACTGCCACGAACCAGCAACAAACCTGCCAGCAGAAATGTGACGGCCTTCATCATTCGTACACCCGGCGCGACTGCGGAACAGAAAACGACAAACCATCAGAGACTCAGGACCAGCTTCGATCCTCACGCTGGCACTTGCATACAGCAACTGCCGGTGATCGGTACGGCAATCGATATGCTGCAAATTGCAGAAACAGGTTGCCGACATTCCTGCGCACGGTAATCACCACTGCAATGCATCATGACAGCTCCGGCAGCACCCAGGGAACGCGGTACTCCTTATTCAGCATGGCATTCGCTTCGTCACAGCCAACAAACTGCTCAGCGACCGGATCAAAATCCAGCCGCCCTTTCGTGCGGTACGCGATCTCACCGAGGTGTACCAGTGCACAGCTGCGATGAGCCGTCTCGGCGGCAGCAGCAGTGCCTGTGCGATTTCTGACGGCATTCAGGAAT
>JALRDR010000701.1 GCA_023262145.1 Planctomycetaceae bacterium
CAGCACAGGAAGTCAACGATAACCTGTCATGTCCGAGTCCTGCAGACTACACTTCCGCCTGCTGTCAACAGCACGCGACGTTCAGAGGAAACATGTTGTGAGCTCGGGATCGGAAAAGGACCGCATCAAAACGCTGCGAACGGCTCTGGCCAAAACCGTGCCCGGAGCCTACCTGACCGAATCACGCGTGGTCAGACGCGTGATCCGAGAACAGTACGGATTCGTCCAGCTGTCAGCCGCCATCCCCCATATCGAATCCCAGATCGTCTCCGCTGACTGCCTCAATGCTCATGTTCATCCCGACGAACTGGGACTGGATGATTTCTCCGAAATCCCCGCCCGCTGTATTCTTCTGTCGCAGCCAGCTGACAGCGAACTCAATGACCTGTCCGAAGAAGAACTGCTGCTGCTGCTGTGGCGACGGCTGTTTCACGCCAGCATTGATCGGGAACTCACCGCAGCGTCATCACCAGCCCTGCAGCGAAGTTTTGCACAGCAGAAGATTGCGGAACTGGGACAGGTCGAATTCGACGAAGCACACTTTGTTCTGCGCAGCGAGTATCGTCTTGTCGATCCGGTCTCACGCACCGAAGCAATCCGCGAATTCTGCGCCACTTACCTTGAATTCCTCTGCTTTGAGCCGGACCTGATTCAAACCTGGTTCCCTTCCGTACCGCAGGAGCTGAACATCCGCCATCTGCTGCCGGACAGCTTTGATTTTGCCGGCCTGCTGCAGCAGACGCGCCCGCCAGGGGCCCGGGAACCCGATCTCACATCACACGTTGCCCGAGACGAAGCCGGGCTCTCCCGCACCCGCAGAGACTGGTCACTCAATCTGAAGATCCCTGCCTCCGGACGTTCATTTTCTCGTGCCATCCGCCGCAGTGAGCGAGCCACCGATCGTGGCAATACTTCCGCTGCGATCGTCTACGCCATGTCAGCTCGACAGCAGGCGGCAAATGCAGAACAACAGAAACAGGCTGACGATGCGGTTCATCAGCAAATTGCCTTTCTGGTTCGCCGACTGCAGCGTGCCATCAACTTTTCACCGGAAGAATCACCTGCCTGGCAGGAATCATTCCTGGAACTGGCCAACAACGCGATTCATGGCTTCTGGAATGCCGAAAAACGCCTGCTTTACGATATTCAGAAAGTCTGTCTCGACCACGAACGCGTGACCTACAAGGTTGACCTGCTGACATGGATGATCAGCGGCGGAAAACGACCGCTGCGAAGACCCCTTGGATCACTCCGCGAAGTCATGATGACTCGACACCTCGCTTCAGCTGCCGCACGGCTGGTCGCCGTGCGACTGAGCGGAAATGAGCGTGATCGACTGAATCGGTTGCTGCACAATGCCGCCAGGCTGGCAGAAATGCAGATGCGAAATCGCATGCGACCGATCCTGAAACAGACTTTCGAAGAAGTCGGACTGGCCCCCTCCTGTATCCCGGAAGAAGTGGCCAGCGACAAAATGATCGAAGATGCACTCGACTGCATCACCGATCGCGGCTACCTGTCCATGGGATATCTCCGCGATTCCATCAGCCGCAATGATCTCAAACTGCCCGACCTCGATGAAGTCCGCGACATCTGGAAAGGAGACCATCTGCTTCGAGCTGATGATCGCCTGCACCTTGCACTCGACGGCGTCTATCGCAAGGGGGAGTTCTACCTGCGCTGGCTGCAGACCACCAGTTCCATCTTCTTCGGAAACCGCACAGGGCAGTTCGCAACCCTGTTCCTGCTGATTCCCTTCGGAGGTGCGATGGTCATCGTGGAAGGAGTGCGGCACATGTCCCACGTCATCCACGGCAGCAATCACGAAGAGGCCAGTGCCAGACCAGCCGGCGAGCTGCAGCTGTCATCCTCAGAGCCACAGCTGTCCGCAGCCCTCGGCGACATCACCCCGGCAACTGAATCCCGCCAGGATAATCCGGCACCACTGCTGCTGCAGCAACAGTCAGATCAGCAGACCGACAACGCAGATAACAACAGCACTGGCGGCCCCGGTACGCCCGCAGCAACGACATCACTGACCGATCCTGCAGCGGAAGCAGTGAAACCAAACGCCGATTCCCCCCTGGAAAACACCGCACCCACAGGCATCGCCGAGAACGCTGCGGCAGGGGAGCGGCCCGGGGACCTTGCTGCCGATCAGGAACGTCTGCCAACAACCACTACAGAACTGCAGACTGCGGCAGACGACGAACAGGCAAACGACGAACAGGCAAACGACGAACAGGCAAACGAAC
>JALRDR010000723.1 GCA_023262145.1 Planctomycetaceae bacterium
TAATCGCGGTTGCCTGTCTGGTGGTGATGATGGTGCTGCGATTTCCAGCAATCGGCAGCCTGCGAGACTTCATCGATGTTCAGCTGCAGCAGTTGTCAATGAGTGAATCAGGTAGCGGACGCTGAAACGGCGTCCCTGAAATATCTTCGGAAACAGCCGCAGGAGCAGGCTGTCACACAAAGCGACGGGAGCTGTCGCAGGTTGAAAGCAGAGTCTCGTGCAGACAACAGAACAGACAATTCGCCAGGTGGTTCAGGAAGTTCTGACACAGCTGAACGGTCAGCAGAAGTCAGGCGCAGCCCGGCCGGACGGTCGCTGGGGCGTCTTTGATACAGTCGACGAGGCAGTTCGAGCGGCCCAACAGGGCTTCGAACAGCTCAGTCGTGCCTCCATGGCAAAACGACGCACTGCAATCGATCTGGTGAAGCAGATCTGCGAGGAGCAGGCGGAGGAGCTGGGACGACTTGAGTTTGAAGAGACCAGGATCGGTCGTCTGGAACACAAGATCGGCAAGCTTCAGGCCATTCGTACCGTTCCGGGAATTGAAGCTCTGCGAACAGAAGCCGTGAGCGGAACCGATGGTCTGACGGTAACCGAGTACGCACCGTTTGGTGTGATCGGGGCCATCACACCGGTCACCCATTCGTTGCCGACACTGGCCGGCAACTTTGTGAACATGGTGGCAGCCGGTAATACAATTGTGTGCAACCCGCATCCGAGCGGTGCGCGAATTGCCGCAGAGGGAGTACGACGATTCAACCGAGCCATCCATGCGGCAACCGGGCTGCAGAATCTGGTTACCATCATCGGCACCCCTACTATTGAGACAGCACAGCAGGTCTTTGACCACCGTGGCATCCGACTGCTGGTCGTCACCGGTGGGCCGGCGGTAGCACGAGCAGCGCTGCGGAGTCCGAAGCGAGCCATCGTCGCCGGGCCGGGCAATCCCCCGGTTGTTGTGGACCAGACGGCAGACCTTGAAAACGCTGCCAGATCCATCGTTGCTGGTGCCGCATTCGATAACAACCTGCTGTGTATCGGCGAGAAGGAAGTGTTTGCTGTTGAGTCGATCTTTGAGTCGCTGCTGGATGCAGTTTCCCGAAACGGGGGCTATCGCCTGAATTCCGATCAGGTGCAGGCGTTTACTGCAAAGGCCTTCGGACCTCCGCAGGAACCGGGTGGTCACCATGTACTGAATCGCGCTTTCATCGGCCAGGATGCTGCAAAGCTGGCCGCTGAAATCGGGCTTTCCATCCCCGCAGATACTCAGATCCTGTACGGCGAAACAGACGAGCACAATCCGTTTGTGACTGAAGAGCAGATGATGCCCTTTGTTCCGTTCGTGCGAGCAAAGTGCAGTGATCACGCCATCGAACTGGCTCAGCGATACGAACATGGCTTTGGTCACACGGCGATTATTCACTCCCGCGACGTGCATACCATCACAAAGATGGGCCGCATCATGAACACCACGCTGTTTGTGAAGAACGGTCCATGTATGGCAGGCCTGGGTCTGGGCGGCGAGGGATTCCTGTCATTCAGCATTGCTACACCAACCGGTGAAGGAGTCACCAGTCCCATGACCTTCACCCGGCAGCGTCGCTGCGTGATGGTGGATGACCTGCGAATTATCTGAACAGGACCAGACAGAACAGCTGCGGGGTTCTGTCGAAGGAACACATTCATGCAGACAGCGAGAGTTCTTGGGCACGTCACAGCAACGGTAAAGCACGCTTCACTGCAGGGCTGGAGACTGGTTGTGCTGCAGCCTCTGAATATTCGCAATGAGCCCGACGAATTTCCACAACTGGCGCTGGATCAGCTGGGAACTCGTCGGGGAGATCTTGTTTTCTTCACCAGCGACACAAAACAGATTCGCGCGATGACCGGCAGCAACAACTGTCCGGCTCGCTTTTCCGTCCAGGGCATCATTGACTGAACCGAACTGAACGGTCCATTAACGACACAACGACACTCGCCGCAGCACAGTCTGCCGGCGGATCAGTGATACGAAACAACACCATGTCCATCGCTCCCGCACAAATCGAGACCATTGTCCGACAGGTTCTGGCTGAACTCCAGTTCCTGCGACAGCAGTCTGCAGACACTGCAGGAACCGTCGCGCATGAGACAACTGAGGCAGCCATTGCCGTCGACCGTGTGCAGCTGACCGAATCTGTAATCACAGAGTCCGTGCTGACGGGTGCAGACACAGCAGGCCGGACGGTGATGCTGACACCGGGAGCGATCATTACACCATCGGGACGCGATTATATTCGTCGTCATGGAATTCGTATCGACACCTCGCCGGCTGCTGTCGGGAATACTTCGGGCACAATCATCACTGACGCGACTGCACCTGCTCTGCAGGCAGCCGCGGCCAGCAGTGGCTGGAGAATTCTGCGGGCAGACTCATCAGTAAACGCCGCTGTTCACTGTCTGCCACTGATCTCTGCGACGCGGGTGATCTGTGCAACACAGTTCCCGGCAGTCACCGCCTGTCTGCTCAATCGATCGCCGCAACACCGGGTCGCAGTGCTCACCAGAGAAGACAACATTGCCGAGCTGGTGCGGGAAATGAATCCACAGGTGGTCTGTCTGAATCCCGTTGGCTGGGCATTCAGCGAACTGCTGCGGCTGACGAAACAACTGCGACCGGCTGATGTCCGGCCGCAGTCATGGAGTGAATTGTTCAGGGAGAACCCTGCATGAGAATCATGGAATGTATTGGACGTGTCACGTTGTCAAAAGGTCACCCGCTGCTGCGGGGCGCTTCATGGCGGCTGGCAGTTCCACTCACACAGGAAGGACTGCAGGGGAAACCCGGTGGTCGGGCGGAGCCCATCGTGATTTATGACGATCTGGGAGCAGACAACGGCACTCTGATGGCCGTGACGGAAAGTGCGGAAGCAGCAGCTCCCTTTTACCCCGAAGTCAAACCGATTGACGCCCTGAATGCGGCAATCCTCGACACGATCAGTGTGGGCTGATCTGACGTCGGAGAATTCGAATCCCCCGTGAACAGGTCTGGTCCGGACCGAAACCAAAAAGGCAGAAACCATGGCAAACAAATGGAACAGCGGAATCAACGATCGCGGTCTGAAGGAAGAAATCTGCGAAATCGGCCGCAGAATCTATGACAAGGGGTTTGCTGCAGCCAATGACGGCAATATCAGCATTCGCGTCGGTGAAAACGAGGTTCTCTGTTCACCAACCATGATCTGCAAGGGATTCATGAAGCCGGATGACATCTGTGCCGTTGATCTCAACGGTGACCAGATCGCAGGTACTCGCAAACGCACCAGCGAAGTACTGCTGCACCTCGCAATCATGAAACACCGGCCCGATGTGAAGGCCGTAGTGCACTGCCATCCACCGCATGCGACAGCATTTGCAGTGGCCGGAGAACCGGTTCCACAGTGCATCCTTCCGGAAGTTGAGGTCTTCATGGGCGAAGTCCCAATCGCTCCCTACGAGACTCCCGGAGATCAGCGTTTTGCTGAAACAGTGGTGCCGTTTCTGAAGTCCACCAATACCATCATTCTGAAGAATCATGGAACCGTCTCCTTCGGCAAGACGCTTGAAGAAGCCTACTGGAAGACAGAGATCCTGGATGCCTACTGCCGCATCCTGCTGCTGGCACGTCAGATTGGCGACCCGATGTACCTGTCAGAGCAAAAGAGTCGAGAACTGCTGGATCTGAAGAAGCGTCTGGGCTTCGACGATCCCCGCTTCCACAATGAAGACTGCGATCTGTGCGGTAACAGCGCTTTCCGCGAAGGCTACCGTGAGGACATTCCGGTTCAGCGGGCCTTCCCGGTGGCTCCCAGCTACCCCGGATACCTGCAGGAACCCTGTGGAAGTCCCTGCGAAACATCGACAGCCGTGAGCGAAGATCTTGTGCAGACCATTACTCAGCAGGTACTGGCCGCTCTGGGCAGTCGCTGAAGTCAGCCGCATCGAACAACGGAGACGGCTGCGTACCAGCTATGCTCGATGCGTGAAATCACTCAACAGGATGTGTTCAGTCTGATCGCTCCGCAGCGGTCAATCAGAAATCGGGACAGTACTTATGAAGGTCAGCATTATCGGTGGCGGCGGACTTGTCGGTTCCTGTGCAGGGTTCGCACTGCAGGCAGGTGGCATTGTCAGCGACATCGCACTTGTGGACGTGAATCGGGATCTCTGTGAAGGCCAGGCTCTGGACCTGCTGCATGGAGCCTCACTGATGGCCCCACAGCGCATTACAGCCGGAGGTACCGAGCAGGTCTCCGACAGTGATGTGGTGGTGATCACCGCCGGACTCCGCCGCAAGCCGGATGAAAGTCGCCTTGATCTGATCAATCGCAACGTCGCTCTGTTTCGATCAATTCTGTCAGACGTGAAGAGCCACGGTCTGAAACAGAATGCG
>JALRDR010000826.1 GCA_023262145.1 Planctomycetaceae bacterium
ATCTCGATTGAACGGGTGCAGGTCCCGGAAGCAATGCTCTCGCTGCAGGCGAATACGATCAACGGACCTGCGTCGCCCGCCGAGTACAATGCCTATCTGGGATATCAGCGGGAGCAGTGGTCATTGACCCAGGAGGCCACAACGGCCTTCAGAGCCATCATTCCAGAGAACGCAGCAAATGCAGACACCATCTTCCTGATTTATCTCAAGCAGGTGCGAATGGCCTGTTATGACCAGGCGAGCGACCCCGAAGCTCCCGCAATCAGGACGCTTTCAACCGGCGGCCTGTCGCTACCGGCCTACCTGTTGGAGGACCGCATTCCCCGTCGCCTGCGGGGAGCGATCACCATCTGTCGCAGATCCGGGCAGCATGGCCGTCTGATTGCCCACGAACTGGGACACAAACTGATCAACGTGAGCCATGAGTACAAACAGATTTCACCTCAGTTCGAGGTCCGTGGTGAAGGTGGGCTCATGCTTTACGGCAGCGGCACCGACATCCCGGGTGAGGAAACTGGTCGCTGGCATCGAGAGCGTCTGCACCTGTCACCATTTCTGTATCGCCGCGACGCCAACGGCACATTGCGACGCAATCGGGATTACATCAGCACCGGCCATTATTATGATCCGTTGTATGGAAACTACGTCATTCGCTTTGGCGAGATGACTCCCTCGCCGCTGTACTGAAAAGTGCATCGGTATGCACGTCTGCTGCGTTTCGACTTCGCTTCCCCCTGCCCCTCCTCTGTGCTGATCCATCATGAACAGAATCCTGCCGGTCACCGCACTGCTGATTGTCTCCGTGATGCTGCATCCCGCTGCGAGTTACGGTCTTTCCCCACAGCAGCAGACTGGTGCGGTCTCCTACGCGGATCAGATCAGACCGATCCTGCAGCAGCACTGTTACCGCTGCCACGCGGCGGACAACGCAGAATCCGGACTGCGTCTGGATCGCCGTACTGCGGCATTCACCGGCGGTGACCTCGGTGTCGCGATCGTGCCTTCTGAACCGGAAAAGAGCGGCTTGCTGGAGCGGATCACCAGCAGCGATGATGAGCGGATGCCTCCGGATAAGCCACCCTTGTCGGCCGGTGAGATCGCGTTGATTCGTGCCTGGATCGAACAGGGGGCCAGCTGGCCGGAAGACAGCGACGACGCCGATGACCCGTTTCGTAATCACTGGGCCTGGCAGCCGCTCAACCGACCGCAGCCACCGCAGGTCGCGAATTCTGCAAGATCAGACAACGAAATTGACGCATTCATCGTGCAGCAGCATCAGGCAGCTGGAATTTCCCCGTCCCCAATCGCCTCGCGACCGGTGCTCATTCGCCGATTGTTTCTGGATCTGACCGGGCTACCACCTTCCGCCGAGCAATGGGGGTACTGGACTGCACTCGACGCGGACGACTGGTACGAGCAACTGCTGGATGCACTGCTGGCTTCACCACACTACGGCGAACGCTGGGGACGCATCTGGCTGGATCAGGCCCGCTATGCTGACAGTGACGGTTACGAAAAGGATCGCCCTCGCCCGAATGCGTGGCTGTATCGCGACTGGGTGATCAATGCGTTGAACGCTGATCTGCCTTACGATCAGTTCTCCATTCAGCAGCTGGCCGGTGACCTGCTGCCGGACGGAACTCCATTGATGGCCTCGGCCACCGGGTTCCACCGCAATACGCTCACCAACCGCGAAGGCGGAATTGATCCGGAAGAAGACCGCGTCAAGCAGACTGTCGACCGACTGAATACCACGTTTACCGTCTGGATGGGTCTGACTGTTCAGTGCGCACAATGTCACACGCACAAATACGATCCAATCAGTCAGCGGGAGTACTATCAGTTGTATTCCTTCTTCAATGATGCGGACGAGACGGATCTGACGCTTGATTCGACCCCCGATCAACAGCAGGCGTTTGAGCAGGCGCTGGCGAAGCACGAGCATTCTGACCTGCAGCTGCAGAAACGACTCAACGCCGAAAAGAGGCGGCTGCATGACAATCAGCCGGAGCTTGTCGCCCGGCTGATTGAACGCTACCCGGATGGCGTCGCGACTGCACCGACGAATGGCCTGAGTGCACATCTGTCCTTCGACACCCAGCAGCCGTTGACGAATAAGGCCAGTCACCCGAGCGCCACGGCGGCAACGTTTCAAGGGCCCGGATCACTGACGCTGGTGCCCCGTGCTGCGGCGAGCGAAACCGGCGATCAGGCTCTGGTACTGGACGGCAGTGGGCAGCACCTGCAGCTTCCGGATGCCCCGCAATTCAGCAGCGACCAGTCATTCACCTGTTCGGCGTGGATTCGCCCGCTCGACAATCTGGGCGCGATTCTGACAAAGATCGATGAGCCGAGAGATTTTCGCGGCATCGATTTCACCAACAACAAAGGTCTGCTGGAAGTGCATCTGGTGGACAAATGGTCGACCAGTGGCATCAAGGTAACGCCTGCAACAGCGCGTCTGGAGAACAACAAATGGCAGCATGTTGCCTTCACCTACGATGGCAGCAGCAAGGCCAGCGGCGTCGTGATCTATCTTGATGGCAAAGCGGTTGAACTCACCGTTCACAACGACACGCTCGCAGGAAACTTCGACGTGGCTGAGCCGTGGCGCGTCGGCCGCCGCAAGAGCGGAACGTTCCTGCAGGGCGCGCTGGACAACATTCGGATTTACGAACGCAAACTGGAACCCGCTGAAATTGCTCTGCTGGCCGGCGATTCACAGGTGCTTGCAGAGGCCCTGCACATTGCCGCGGTGCCTGCTGATAGACGCACAGAACAGCAGGCAGCTCGATTGCTCGACTATCTGGTCGCTTCTGACAGTGCCGCCGCCAGTGTGCGTGCCGAACTGCAGACGCTGCAGCAGAATCCGCCCAAAGTTGAGCAGCACACGGCGATGGCATTGAAGCAACGTGCCGAACCACGAACCACGAACGTGCACATACGCGGAGAGTTTCTGGACAAGGGAGTTGAAGTGCAGCCTGGTACGCCGGCCTTTCTGCCATCACTGCAGCCACGCAATGGTCGTCCCGACCGCCTTGACCTGGCCCGCTGGATGTTTCAGCCGAACAATCCGCTCACCCCCCGCGTCTACGTGAATCGCGTCTGGCAGGTGTATTTCGGTCGCGGGCTGGTGAACACGGACAACGACTTTGGCACACAGGGCGATCCACCCAGTCATCCCGAATTGCTGGACTGGCTGGCGAGCTATCTGATTGATCATAACTGGAGCATGAAGCAGCTGCACCGTCATATTCTGCTCTCTGCCACTTATCGCCAGCGCTCAGACTACCGCGTTGATCTGGCGGAGGTGGATCCGGACAACACGCTGCTGGCGATGCAGCGGCGGCTGCGAGTCTCCGCAGAGACTGTGCGGGACCTGGCACTTTCCGCCAGCGGACTGCTGGACCGCCGCATCAGTGGTCCCAGCGTATTCCCGCCACTTCCGGCCGGCACAATTGAGCTGGCCTTTGTGGATGTCATCAATCGTGGACCATGGCAGGTCAGCGAAGGCAGCGACAAATATCGTCGGGGCCTGTATACATTCTTCCAGAGAACGTCACCGTACCCGATGCTGATGACCTTTGACGCGCCGGATTCCAACGTCACCTGTACGCGACGGGAAAAGTCCAACACGCCACTGCAGGCATTGACACTCTGGAATGACTCCGTGTTCATGGAATGTGCACTGAGTCTGGGACTTGAGCTGACTCGGGTGGACGGAACCGCAAGCGATCGCGTTGAACAGGCTTTCATTCGTTGCCTGAGCAGAACACCTGCTCCGGTCGAATCTGAAGTGGTGCAGCAACTGTTCCGTTCCAGCCTGGCGGCCTTCGAATCGGATCCGGAGGCGACCGCACTGGCACTGTCGCAGGTCACCATACCAGAGGGAAGTTCGCGGGCAGAACTGGCAGCATGGGGCTCAGTCGCCCGGGCCCTGCTTAACCTCGATGAGTTCATTACACGGCAGTAACAGCAGTTCCAGCGAGTGACAGCGTCCGAATCAGGACTCAACCAACACGACAGGTGGCTCTCACGATGACTTCCCACACGGCATTTGAAATTGCTCGCCGCAGCTTCCTCACATCCAGCAGCAGCGGTATCGGATCGGCAGCACTCGCATCGCTGCTGTTACAGGACAGCACACTGCAGGCAACAGGCATGACTGCTGCGATCGACCGGGAGGCAGCCGCTGATCCGCTCCGCCCTCAGCGGTCTCACTTCACGCCTCGTGCAAAGCAGGTGATCTTCATTTATCCGGCCGGTGGTCCCAGTCAGCTGGAACTGTTTGATCACAAACCTGTGCTGAATGCCCGCTCGGGCGAAGCACTGCCGGAGTCATTTACAGAGAACGTCCGTTTCGCATTCATCAACAAGAACGCGAGACTGATGGGTTCGAAACGCAAATTCCAGAAACATGGCGAATGCGGCATGGAACTATCAGAACTGTTGCCGCAACTGTCGCGGCATGTTGATGACATTGCCCTGGTGCGTTCCCTGCATACGGAAGCCTTCAACCACCACCCGGCCCAGCTGATGCTCAGCACCGGCGTACCGCGGTTTGGCCGACCAAGTTTTGGATCATGGGTGCTTTACGGGCTGGGCAGCGAATCGAACAACCTGCCCGGCTACGTTGTGCTGACTGCCAATCGTGGGTCCAGCGGTGGTACTTCCAACTGGACCAACGGATCCCTGCCTTCCACATACAAGGGCGTCGTGCTTCGCAGCAAGGGTGAGCCGGTGCTCAACCTGGACCTTCCTGCCGGCGTGTCTCCACAGTTGCAGCAGCTGAATCTGGATGCGATCCGGCAGCTGAATCAGCTGCAGTACGACCGCGTGCAGGACCCGGAGATCAACAGCCGCATTGCCTCCTATGAGCTGGCCTTTCGCATGCAGTCTGCCGCACCTTCAGCGTTGGATCTTTCCGAAGAGACACAGCAGACGCTCGACATGTACGGCGTGGAGCGTCCCGAACCGACCGACGTGAAATCCAATATCGGTGGCGGCGCGGGAGTGTTCAGCACGTTTGCACGCAATTGTCTGTATGCCCGGCGGCTGATTGAGCGGGGTGTTCGCTTCGTGACACTGATGCATGCATCGTGGGACCAGCACGGAGACCTTGATCAGGCTCTGGAATACAACTCCCGCATGGCTGACCAGCCAATCGCTGCTCTGCTGTCGGATCTGAAACAGCGCGGCATGCTGGAGGATACGCTGGTTGTATTTGCCGGAGAGTTTGGCCGCACGCCGCTGGCACAGGGAGACAACGGGCGTGATCATCATCCGCAGGCATTCAGCGTCTGGATGGCTGGTGGTGGTGTTCGCGGCGGGACGACTTACGGCAGTACGGACGATTTCGGCTGGAACCCGCAGGAAAATCCCGTGCATATGAACGACTTCCACGCCACGTTGCTGCATCTGCTTGGACTGAATCACCGTC
>JALRDR010000829.1 GCA_023262145.1 Planctomycetaceae bacterium
GTGTGCTGGACGAACTGGACGCCACGCGGGACGCCACGCCAGAGCGTGCACGAGCGTTGTGGATGGCCGTTGGGTGCCACTACTGGGTTCAGCGCGGGTTAAATGTGGCGATGGAGGGGGAAGCGTAGGTGTTTTGACGTGCGGTGTTTTTTACCATGAAAGGTGAGTGCGGTGCGGTTACGATTTAATGCTAAGAGCGTGCAAAGCTACGCTCAATTTCTGGCAGTGCGCAAACTGCCACAGTATCAATTTGAAGGACGGGCGGCGGTTTTTCCGGATCGATACGCCAGCATGATCGACGGGTGCGAAGCGGCGGCTGTGAATTCCGGTCAGTATGCTCCGCATGGTCCACTGTTTGACTATCAACGCGACATCGCAGCAGTCGCAATCCAGAAGCAAAAGTATGCCATCTTCGCAGATTGCGGGCTGGGCAAGACGCTGATGCTTCTGGAGTTTGCGAGGCACGCGGCAGAGCAGACCGGCGGAAAGATCCTGATTGTCTCTCCGCTGATGGTAGTCCAGCAAACAATCAGTGAGGCATTGCGGTGGTATGGAGAGTCATTTTCCATCGGCCGAGTTGCGGCGGCAGACATGCAGCACTGGCTATATTCGGAAGATCCGCTGGACAGCCAGATTGGGTGCACCAATTACGAAGCAATCCGCGAGGGGCTTGATCCGCACATGCTGCGGGGGCTCATTCTTGATGAGTCGTCAATGCTCAAAAGCCACTACGGGGCATGGGGCACGCGACTAATCGAGATGGGGCGGGGGCTGGACTGGAAGCTTTGCGCAACAGGAACCCCAGCCCCGAACGACAGGGTCGAGTTCGCCAATCATGCTGTGTTTTTGGACAGGGCAAAGACCGTCAATGAGTTTCTGGCGTCCTACTTCATCAATCGTGGCGAGACTCAGAACCGATGGGAACTGAAGCCGCACGCATTGCGGCCGTTCTATCGATCACTGGCTGACTGGTCGATATTCTTGACGAATCCGGCAACGTATGGATGGAAAGACAACGTCGGGACAATGCCACCGATCAGGACGCACATTGATCATGTGCCATTGACGGCAGAGCAGCGGGCCGCGGCGCAGAAGCTAACTGGCAGCCTGATCACGGCGCAGGTCGGCGGCATTGGTGAACGCGGCAAGCTGTCACAGATTGCAAAGGGTAAAGGCGGCATTCCAACGAACAAGCCAGCGTTTATCCGCCAGCTTGTTGATAGCTGGCCGACTGAATCAACGATTATCTGGTGCCACTACAACGACGAGCAGGAAATGATGGAGCGGGTGTTTCCGGATGCGGTCAGTGTTTCCGGCAGCACAAAGGAGGCAGACCGGCAGGCGGCCGTCGATGCGTTCAGAAGCGGCCGGGCGAAAATACTGATCACAAAACCGAAGATCCTCGGGTTCGGGCTGAACCTGCAAATCTGCACGCGGCAGATCTTCTCGGGCATCAAAGACAGTTACGAGGAATTTTATCAGGCTGTGAAGCGATCAAATCGAGTGGGAAGTACAAAGCCGCTCGAC
>JALRDR010000963.1 GCA_023262145.1 Planctomycetaceae bacterium
CGTGGAGCGTCTCTGGAATCACTGCTGCCACACACGTGGCTGCAGACACACCCGGAGCACCGCTGGACCATCGCCGAACGCCGCAAGCTCGAACGCCAACGCTGCTCAGACGAATCAGCATGCAGTTGACCGGGCTCATACGATTGTGAAGAAGCTGCACGATGCCAGGACGATGCTGAACGCAGGCAAGGCTGTCGCTGAAATGGTTCAGGTTCTGGAATTCAGCAAGCAGACATACCAGCTCTGAAAACGCGATCAGGCAGGGATGAAGTCTGATGAGGCAAGGCGACTGAGGGAAAAGGAGAGTGAAAGTGGGCGGCTGAAGAAGTTGCCTGCAGAGACGGAGCTTGACAAGGCGATGCTGCAGGAATTGACGTCGCGACACTGGCAGACCGTTCACTCAGGCGTGAACGGTGAAGCATCCGCAGCGGACGTTCAGTGTCAGTGAACGTAGTGCTTCCAGCGTCGCACTACTGCATCGGAGTTCGCCTCAGTATGCAGCAAAGCCTGCGAGCGACAAATCTGTCGTCGTAGCGAGGATGCTGGAACAGGTTCGGAGGCCTCTACGTTTCGGCTGCCCTCGAATTGCGAAGCTTTTTCAGCCTGAAGGCGCCACGTTGGCTTTGACCACCCTGTTGCCTTTGGCGTTGAGAAGGGCAGGAGGTCAGAAAAACGGGGATCAACCAACGGCTTCCGCGTAACAGCCATCAAGTTTGCATCTGGCATCGCGCGAGCAGGGTGAGCCAGGTGTGGGCGTGGGATTTCGTGTTTGAAAAGACGCGCGGTGGATCATCACTGCAGTGGCTGGTGATTATTGACGAGTACACGCGAGGATGCGTGAGGCTGAAGATCACGTGCCGCATCCAACACGAAGATGTGATGGATGTCCTGCGGGAGTTGTTTCTGGTCGACGGAATTCCCGAGCCCATCCGAACGGACAATGGTTGAGAGTTGATCGCGGCGGGCCACCGTCGGCGGCTAAAGCATTCGGGGATGTGTCCTTTGCAGATTGCTCCCGGAATTCCACTGGCAAACGGCTACGCGAAAAGTTTCAACAGCCGTTTTGGAGATGAGTAACTGAACTTCGAAGCGTTTGATGATCTTTCGTCGGCACCGGCAATGGGGATTTGGGGGGCTGGAGATTTGGGGGCAATGGGGATTCAGAAAATTCATGTCAATCGAGTCACGACGATTACCATCGCGATAGTTCGTTGGGTGTCAGACGCAGCAGAGTCCGCGTAGCGGTGCCTTCCCTCCACTGCCGCCACCGCTGCGTTTCAGCTCCCTTGCCGCAATCCCCGCCCCAACAACCCTGCTTATCGTCAGCACCGGGCCAGATAACCTCAGCATTCTGTCCGCAACAGACCGCAAATCCCGCATATCACGCAAAAACCCAACAATCCAAAAAAAAAGCCAAAAACGGTTCGAACAGCCTGGACAAGCGAGAGCCTTCGCATTAGCATGAACGATAGTTCAACCTAGCTGTCCATGGATGAGTGACATGGATCGGTTTTGTTCTCGGGGAGAGTTTTGCGATGCGTTCCATCATTGTTGCCGCTTTGTTTTCGCTTTGCACCAGCAGTTTATTTGCTGGTCATGTGAATTTCCTTGGGACGTTAACGAATACAGGCGGTGTAGCCGCAGGATCTTATCTGACGAACGGTGACACCGGGTTGTTCTGGTTTGACTACGTAGGTGCTGCCGGCGGAAACTTGATCAATGTCACGGGTTATAACCCTGACACTGTGAGTTACTCTCCGGCTGTTCTTCAAGGTTTCTTTGCGGAGGGTTCTCACCAGTCTAGCGACCCCTTCACTTGGCAGGGTGTCAATTACACGGGAACAATTTCCAACGCTGCGGGAACCTTGGGTTATTCATCAGTCCCCGGCACTAGCGCCACCGCTGTAATCTCCTTCACTCAGAAAGGTGAAGCGGTTACGTTTCTTCCGAATTACTTTGACGGTGTCCAACAGCGGGAATTGACGATGACTGTTTCGTTGACCGCGGTAGGAACAGGTCAGAGTGTTTATGATGGGACTTCCGACGCGACAGAAGAGAATCTTCACATGCTGTTCAGAAGCTCGGCTGTGACAGGGACGATTACCCTTAGCTACTCTGCTATTGGTCAAGGTACAGTGGTCGTGGATTCCGCATCTTTCAGTGGTCATTCGTGGGTGCCAGAACCGTCTACTTGGGGGCTGTTCGCGGCTCTTGGCGGCGTTTTCTGTGTTCGGCAGTACCGCCGCTTCAAAAAGTGAACTCTCGGACATTTGAATCAAATTGGAAGGGGACGCATCTTGCGTTCCCTTTTTTTTTGATTCTGTCGGTCGTGCTCTGCCAGAATCAGGTAAGTCGGATTTTCTTGTCCCGCAGCGATTTGTGCTCAACAATCGGCGGCTTGCCGTCCCTGAAAAACTCACCGTACCGTCGCAGCGATTGCTGCTTCTTCGAGCCAGTGTCGGTTCCAGAGCCTGCTGGCAAACAAGTTCATCGGCTGACATCTCAGCCAGTCGACTGCGGGTTTTCGCTTAATTGCTGGACCAACGCGATCAATCTTGCTGTGATTAAATGGTGCCAACCATTGATCTTGCTCTTCCTGGCTATTCCATTACGCTGGATGCGGGGAGGAATGAGATCAGATCCGTGTTCAGATTGGATTGCAACAAAGGCAGCCAGCGATAAAACGCACGCAGAGCTGTGGAGATGCGATTCTCACACTTCACAACATCACTCGCGCAGCCGGATGATGACGCTCGTTCCGCGTTGAAAGGTTGTCATTTTCCATGAAGAAAACTTTCCTTGAGCTTGGAATACCGTTGCCACTGTATGAAGCACCCGTCGAAGCGTCCGATGACTACGCCGGCGACGAAACCTGCTGCATCTGCGGCACGCCGGATGCGCCTTGCTTTAACCTCGGAATCGGAACTGCCCTGATTATTCCATGTCCCTCCTGCGCTACAGACAATGGCCTGAATGTAAGTGAACAGGAATCCGCGCACTGCCGCGAATGCGGCGTTTCAATACCATTTCCTCAGGATGTTGCTGCCAGGATGGAGCCCAAAGTATGCTACCGTTGTCTTCGTGCGGGCAAGGCCGCGATCACGAAGGACACGGAGTTCGGCATGGTCTCCTGGGAGCAGGGATTCTCTGGCGTCACCGATGGCGTGCCCGGGTTGCGACAGAACCAATTTGACAATGTTGTCATTGATGCTGATGCCGATTGGGTGGGTGTACGATTGCCACAGGAAATTATGTCTGAATTGATGCGGACGCCCAACTATCGCACATGGCAGGGCGAATGCTGGCTCTTTTGCTGCCGTTACCCAATGACGTTCGTTGGTGAATGGGGGCACGAACAGTTTGTAAGCGCCCGGTAAAGCGTATGTTGCAGGTGTCGTTATCCTTCCCGGTTTTCCGGGAGGTGAGTGATGGCAAAGCGGCATTCGGCGGAACAATGGGAGCAGTGGATTTCTGAGCAGCAGAAGTCGGCTCTGAGTGTGCGGGACTTTTGTGACTGGGTGGGCGTGTCAGAAAATGCCTTCTACG
>JALRDR010000975.1 GCA_023262145.1 Planctomycetaceae bacterium
GCAAGATCCTGCGACGTGAACTGCATATCCACGCCACCAACCGTCGCAACCGGCAGGTCAACCTTCTCTTCCGTGATGTCAGCGGCAGAGTAGGTCAGCGTGCTGCGGTATGCGTACTGGTTCGGCATGCGGACACGCAGGGTGTCGCCAATCTTTCAGACTCAACAGCCTGCCCTCAGCGAAGCCAATCTGCCGCTTGCAGGCTCCGAGGCAATCAGAGACCGGAGGGGGCTCGCCAGAGTGCCCTGGAGTCAGCGATCAGTCGATCAGCGGCCGATGGTCCCCATGTTCCGGCCGGATAGAATTCCGGAGCAGACGAACTGGATTCCCACGCCTGCAGAACCGGATTTACGAAGCGCCATGCGGCTTCCAGTTCATCGTTGCGTGTAAACAGCGTGGAATCGCCTCGCATCACATCCAGCAGCAGTCGTTCGTATGCCTCGGGCAAAACGGTCTTGAAGTGCTGATCGTAGTCAAAATCCATCGATACAGGCTGAACCTGGTAGTTCATGCCCGGGCGTTTGGTGGAGAACCGCAGCGATATGGATTCACGTGGCTGAATTCTGATGATCAGCTGATTGGGACGAGTTTCCACAAGATCACACAAGTCCCCATCACACTCCACCGTTGAAAACAGATTCAGTGGCGGGTTCTTGAACTGGATGGCAATTTCAGTGACCTGTTTTGGCAGTCGCTTTCCGGTGCGCAGAAAGAAGGGCACACCTGCCCAGCGCCAGTTGTCGATGAGCACCTTCATGGCCACGAAGGTTTCACGATTGGAATTCGGACTGACGCGCTCTTCGTCGCGGTAGGCCGGCACTGCTTTTCCGTCGGACAAGCCAGCCATGTACTGACCACGAACGGCCCAGTTGCCAAGCGCACCGGGGTTGCCGGGACGCAGCGCCTGCAGCACCTTCAGTTTCTCATCGCGAATTTCCCGCGCCTGAAACAGCGATGGAGGATCCATACCAATCAGACACAGCAGTTGCAGAACATGATTCTGCAGTACATCTCGGAGTGCCCCGGCCGTGTCATAGTAGCCACCTCGCGATCCTTCCATGCCCTGGCTTTCAGCACAGGTGATCTGCACATGATCCACATGGCTGCGATTCAGCAGCGGTTCAAAAATCGCATTGCCGAACCGAAAGAGCAGAATGTTCTGAACTGTTTCCTTGCCGAGATAGTGGTCGATGCGAAAGATTTGATCCTCCTGCAGATAGCGGTCAAGTTCTCCCGCCAGCTTGATGGCCGAATCAAGATCATGGCCGAAAGGCTTTTCAACCACGACTCGCAACCGCCCGGAGTTTTCGCGAGGCGGGATCATCTGTGCTTCGTGCAGCCCGGCCACCGCCGAAGAAAACAAGGATGGTGACGTGGCCAGATAGACAACCCGAGTGGGATCGGCGGAAATCCCGCACGCCGCTTCCAGAGATTCCAGTTGAGCCTTGAGGCCGTCGTAGGCTGCGTTGTCCGCGAGATCCAGCCTGACATAGAACAGCTGCTTCGCAAATTGCTCCCACGCCGACTCATCAAATCGATCGCCAAAACGCTTCTGAACATCAGCCCGCATTTCTTCACGAAATTCGTTGTGCGACTTTTCTCGCCTGGCGACCCCGGTGATCGGGCAGCCGGCCGGCAGAAAATCCTGCTGAAACAGGCGGAACAATGCGGGGATCAGTTTGCGTGATGTGAGATCGCCGGAAGCGCCGAAAATGACGATGGACGTACCTGGAACAGGTGACATTGGGTTACTCGACAGCTGGAAAAAGCGGGAAAACGGCAATCTAAGGAATTTTCGGCCTGCTCGAAAGCTGCGCTCTGACTTTCCTTGCGCGATCCGCCGCAGTTTCCGCAGATCGGTTAAAACGACGGGTGAGCTGGAATGTCGGTCCGGGACTGCTGTCGGCTGCAACGTGGAACACGGCAGCCACAGGACTCACGCTGGGATGCAGCGGCCGGGAATTTTCAGCCAAATCAGCCTGGATGTTTCCGCAGTTCCATCACACGGCAACCTCGCGGCTATACTACGGCAGAGACTCACGGAATGTTTCTGGCGGAAAAAGACCAGGGTGGTCGATACTGCCTGTTGACACTGAATTCACACTGCCTGCGCTGTTGTCGCTCCGGCCTCGGAATGCTGCACCACCTTAAAGGCTCAATCACCACTATGTCGTTCCAGTCACCAACGCGTCGTCTCAACGCGTTGGCGTACTCTGTCGTGTTATTGCGTTGTCGGATATTCGCATCCTGGTGTCTCTGCAGTAGTCCGCTGCATCTCACAACTCACAACTGAACAACTCACCATTGACAATGCAGCGGCGGGGTTCAGTCTTCGGGCTCGGGTTCTGGTCTTGAATCTGAGCTGGTTCAAATTACAAATCTCAGCCTGGCGAACGTCAGCCCTTCCCATACCGATAAAGATCAGCAACGCATGACCCTGCTTCCGATTGTCGATCCCTCATCTGAAACCACACCCCAGCTGCTGGCACCGGATCACACCGGTGCCGTCAGGGGAACGTATGCCTTTGTCAGCCTTGGCTGTCCGAAGAACCTGGTTGACAGCGAAAAAATGCTCGGCGCACTCTCCGAGGCAGGCTATGCCCTGGTTTCAGAGCCGCAGGGATCCGATTTTGTCATCGTCAACACATGCGGCTTCATTGACAGCTCCCGTGAAGAGTCGCGGGGGGTGATCCGCGAGATGCTCGACCTGAAGAAGTCCGGGGGAACGCGAGGAGTCATTGTGGCAGGCTGCCTGCCCGAACGGCTGGAGCAGGAGGGGGGACTGTTGAAGGAGATGCCTGAGATTGATCACGTCGTCGGTGTATTTGGACGCGATGAAATTGCTCAGGTTGCCCGCAACTTCTCCAGTGGAATCCGGGAACAGCGGGAGCTCTTTCGTCCGGCCCCGATCCGGTCACAGAACGACCAGACGCGACTGCGGATCACTCCGCCACATTATGCCTACCTGAAGATTTCAGAAGGCTGCGATCGCACCTGCACGTTCTGCTCCATTCCATCCATGCGGGGCAAGCACGTCACCAAGCCAATTGAAATGATTGTGGAAGAGGCACAGGAACTGATCGCAGACGGAGTTCGGGAACTGATCCTCGTTGCTCAGGACACAACCTACTACGGCATGGACCTGTACGGGGAAGTCCGCCTTGCCGCCCTGCTGCGTGAACTCGAACAACTCCCGGGGCTCGACTGGATCAGAGTCATGTATCTGTATCCAATCAACTTTTCGGATGAATTGATTCAGGTGATTGCTGACTCCCCCGTCATCATTCCCTACCTCGATATGCCGCTGCAGCACATCAGCTCCAGTGTCCTGAAACGAATGCAGCGACGAGTCAACGGTGATCAGACACGCGAACTGGTCGCCAAACTTCGAGAGCGGATTCCCAACGTTGTTCTGCGCACCACCTTCATCACTGGCTTCCCGGGAGAAACTGACGCGGACTTTGCCGACCTGCGACGATTTGTGGAAGAAACACGATTCGAACGCATGGGAGTGTTCCCTTGGTCTCCCGAGCCGGGGACGCCGGCGATGAAACTTGATGGACATCTCCCGGAGGACATTCGCAACTCCCGTCGTGATGAATTAATGCAGTTGCAGCAGCAGATCGCCTTCGAGCATGCGGAAAGCCTGATCGGGTATGAACTGGATGTCCTGATCGATGAACAGCTGGAGGAAGGTGTCAGCATTGGTCGCACATTTGCAGACGCCCCTGAAATTGACGCCAGCGTCATCGTCACCGGAGCAGATCTTCAGCCCGGGGTCATGGTTCCTGTAGAGATTCTGCAGCGAGATGACTATGATCTGGTGGGAGTTGTTTCAGATCCGGAGGCGGCTGACTACGAGGGGGCCTGAGTCGTGTGGAAACTGATCAGCATGGGGGTTTTTGTTGCTGCTCTCCTGCTTCCCGGCAGTCCCACCATCGCCGCACAGCCCCCCGTCTCGGAACAGGCTGTGGCCGCTGCAGTATTTCGTCCCCTCCCACCACAGCAGATCATTGATCTGCTCACCGGCTGGCTGGCCGCCGGGCCGGCTGACAAACAGGAATCGGCAGCAGCGCTGTTGTTGTGGGCCGATCGACCTGCCGTCGAGCAGTCAGACGCAGAGGAACGACTTGATCTGCTCATTCATTCCTTTGCTGCCGTGAATTCTCAGGTCGCCGTGGCACTCCGCGCCGCTGAGGCTGCAGAGGTCAGCCTGCTGGTGGATTTCGAAGGAAATAACTCGGACGAATTCTTCCGCCACCACGTCATGCTCTGGCTCGGCCGCCACCTGACTCAGCACCGCCACTACGAAGATGCCTTATCGATTCTGGAGACGATCCCGGCTGAAGGACTGATCGATCCTGCGTCTCTGTTCTTCTATCGGGCTGCCTGCCGTCTGCATCTGCTCCAGCAACCTCAGGCTGCTGCTGACCTCACCCTGCTGCTCAACAGGACCTCCGATATTCCGCCGCGGTTCCGTGCTGTAGCGGAAATGATGCAGGCTCAGTTTTCGGAACAGCCGCAAGGCATCAGCCTGGTCACAGGACTCATGACGGATGTTCAGCGTCGACTTGATATCGGTCGCACCAGTGAAGGTGTGCAGAAACGTGAGGGTGAGGTGGTTGCCGCCCTTGACAAACTCCTGAATGACCTCGAACAGCAGCAGCAACAACAACAACAGCAACAGCAGCAGCAGCAAAACGGCGGGCAGGGCGGACAGGGACTGCAGGCGGCGCAGCAGAGTGCAATTAAGGGCAGCGCCGCAGAGGGTGAAGCTGACTCCCGAGAGCTGACGCAGAATGGCTCGTGGGGAATGCTGGACGATCGTGAAGAAGCTCAGGCACGCGAACTGATTCGGCAGCAGTTTCCCCCCAATTTCCTCGATGCCATCAGTCGTTATACTCGACGCATCGCGGAGCAGAAAAAGTAGCCGAGGGGGATAATGCTGAAACTGACTGGCAGAGTGTGCTGACTGGCATCACGGTGCAGCTGACCTTGCATCAACATCAGACCTCGCGTTGGACAGATTGCGAAGACCGCAGAACATATCGCCTGCTGAATTCCCTGAGTCCGTTAAACTGCAATACAGCGCAGGCGGCAGAACGCTGCGGCTGAACATACCGAATCACAATCAAAGTCGCTGTGGCTTTTCAAGAGACAGCTGCTACGGAGAGAACCCATGAACCAGCTGCTGTTTCTGTTAGCCGCTTTGCTGCCCACCGATGTGCAGCTCACCCGGCTTGATGGCAACACTCAGACCGGTGAATTGCAGCAAATCTCAGCCACCGACGTGATTCTGCAGCTCAACGACGGACCGCAGACCGTTCCACTGGCGCAGGTGCTGAGCATTGTCAGCAGCCGGACAGACTCGGCAGCCGACTCGACAGCCGGCATGATTCTGCTTCGAGACGATTCACGGATTATCGCTCAGGATATTCGCAAGGATGCAACCGGAGTCAGTGGGATCGCTGCGATCGGACCAGTTTCCATCCCGGCTGCTCAGGTCCTCGCAGTACGTCTGCAGCCGGATACCGAACAGTACCGCGACCAGTGGCGCACATTTCGCGAACGGGATACAGAAAAGGACCTGCTGGTGGTTCTGAAACGTGACCGTTCCGGGCTGGATTTTCTGGCCGGTGTGGTCAGTGACATTTCCTCGGAGCAGCTCTCCTTTCTGCTTGATGGCGACAGCGTCGAAGTACCGCTCTCCCGGGTCTACGGCGTTGTGTTCGGCAGGAATGAACCGAAGGGAACATCTCCCCGCAGTGCAGTGCGAGTGGACACGTACAATGGCGACCTGCTTGTGGGCCGATCCATCGTTGCTGCAGATGGCATCTGGACACTGGAAACGATGTGGGGAAGCAGACTTCAGGGTCGTTTTGATCAGCTGCAGAGCATCGATCTGAGTTCCGGGCAGTTTGTCATGCTGGCGGACCATCAGCCGCTGGTGGAGGAGTTTTTTGGAGCGGATCCCAGCGGCAGCGTGACGGCTGTCATCCTCGGTGCAGATGAGATTGCATTTCCTGAAGAAGAACAGTTGTTTCGTCCTCGCCGCAACCAGAATCAGGCTGGACAACCACTGCGAATGCGACAGCGGGAATATCGCAGTGGACTCTGCCTGCACTCGCGTACGCAGATCAGCTGGCCACTGGACCGTGAATTCGAAAGCCTGCAGGCGGTGATCGGTATCGACGACGAAGTCGCCTTCGCGATGGAGGGCAGGAATACCGTCAGGCTGGTGGTGAAAGCTGATCAGAATATTGTGCTCGACACGCTGATCGCCGGACGCGACGAACCACGTTCACTCACTATTCCGCTCGCCGGCGCGTCAACTCTGACCGTTCTGGTCGACTACGGAGACGGTAACAGTCTGTGTGACTGGCTGGATCTGGCGGATGCGCGTCTGAAGATTATTCAGGCGGCAGAATCCAGATAGACTCCGGAAGCTCTTCGCTTCGCCGCCGATCAACTCGCCGGCGAGAATCCCAGGTGCCGCTTCTGCCCAACAGCCCTCGGGAGTTGAATTCGCCCACGGGCAGAACCACACTGCAGCCAGTGATGCGAACTTCGCGAACCGGATCCTCAGGACGCTCAGTACAGCAGTTCACAGCCCGATCCTCAGATGTTCAGCATTACCCATCGAAATCACAATCAGATTGAAACGCACCATGCAGAAGCAACTTCCATTCACCGAGTCATTCCTGCGCAGCCTTACCGAGAAATGGCCGACCCCATTTTATCTTTACGATGAAGCCGGAATTCGATCAGCCTGCCGAAGTCTGAATTCGGCCTTCGCCTGGGCACCGGGGTTTCGGGAATACTTCGCCGTCAAGGCGCTCCCCAATCCGTGGATTCTGCAGATCACCAGGGAGGAAGGTCTGGGGGCAGATTGTTCCAGCCTGCCTGAGCTTGTTCTTTCCGAAACGGCCGGAATGACCGGTGAGCATCTGATGTTCACCTCCAACAATACGCAGGGACACGAGTACCAGCGCGCTCGCGACCTCGGGGCAATTATCAACCTCGACGACCTGACTCATATCGATTATCTGCAGCAGACGGCAGGTCTCCCTGAACTGGTGTGCTTTCGCTACAACCCAGGCCCGGCGCGGGAGGGCAATGTCATCATCGGTCGCCCCGAGGAAGCCAAGTATGGCTTCATGGAGGCTCAGCTTTTCGAAGGTTATCGTATTCTGCAGCAGGCAGGCGTACAGCGATTCGGCCTGCATACCATGGTGGCATCCAATGAGCTCAACGGAGACTTCTTTGTCGAAACTGCCCGGATGCTCTTCGATCTTGCCATCCGCCTGCACGCGGAAACGGGCGTGCAGCTTGAATTCGTGAACCTGGGAGGCGGAATCGGCATTCCCTACAGGCCCGAACAGCAGCCTGTGGATCTGGCAGCAGTCGGAGCAGGTATTCAGGCATTGTACGAGCAGATGATTGTCGGAACTGCGCTGCACCCGCTGCGAATCCTGATGGAAAACGGCCGCATGATCACCGGTCCGCACGGCTATCTGATCACCACGGCCATTCACCACAAACACATCTACCGTGAATACGTTGGGGTGGACGCCTGCATGGCCAATCTCATGCGGCCGGGAATGTACGGGGCCTATCACCACATTTCCGTGCCAGGCAAGGAAGATCAGCCGCACGATCAGCTGGTCGACGTTGTCGGTTCCCTGTGTGAGAACAATGATAAGTTCGCAATCCAGCGAGCATTACCACAGATTGAAGCCGGAGATCTGCTGGTCATTCATGATGCCGGGGCGCACGGCCATGCGATGGGGTTTCAGTACAATGGGAAACTGCGTAGCGCAGAACTGCTGCTCAGAGAAGACGGTTCCGTACAGCAGATTCGCCGAGCTGAGACACAGGATGACTACTTCTGCACTCTGGATCTGGACAGTTTCCGGACCGCGATGGGCCACTGAAGCTGCCTCGTACAGACGCACTGCCGGAATTCGCGACCCGATCTGCGCGGCATGGCACAGGTCTGAATCAGCGTGGCACAGGTTTGCATCAGAAAGAAAACCATGGTTGCGATCAATCAGAAGCAGGCTGTCCGACGGGTCATGGATCTGATCAGTATTCCGGGCGGCAGCTGCCAGGAGCATGAGGTTGCGGCATGGATCATTGAACAACTGCTGCAGGCTGGCGTTCCCCGGGACGCAATTACTCATGACACGGCACATCGCCGTAGTCCTCAGGGCGGAACCGTCGGCAATCTGATTGTGCGTCTGAAAGGCACCAGTCGAGGACCTCGACGAATGCTCATGGCACACATGGATACCGTCCCCCTGGCTGTCGGTTCGGTGCCGGTCCTCAATGGTGACTGGATTCATCCTCGTTCACGCGAGACTGCTCTGGGAGGTGACAATCGCGCCGGCTGTGCCGTTGTGCTCACTGCCATCCTCGAACTGCTCCGCAGTGGCATTGACTACCCTCCACTCACATTGCTGTTCACTGTTCAGGAGGAAATTGGTCTGCGTGGTGCTCGATTTCTGACCCCCGGTCGCCTGGGTAAGCCAGCCCTGTGCTTTAACTGGGACGGACGGGATCCGGCACTCCTCATCAATGGTGCGGTCGGCGCGTCCAACCTGACCATCAGAATCGGTGGCATCGCCAGTCATGCTGGCGTGCATCCTGAACATGGAGTCAACGCGGCGCTCGTGGCATCACTGGCACTTGCCCGTCTGCAGACAAAGGGCTGGCACGGCCTGATTCGCAAGCAGGGGCGGCGAGGAACCAGCAATCTTGGTGTGATCAGTGGCGGTGACGCCACAAATGTTGTTATGCCCGCGGTGCTGCTGGAAGCTGAAGCACGCAGTCATGATTCAGCATTTCGCGGCGAAATCGTTGCGGCCTGGCGGGAGGCGTTCGAATGGGCCATCGACTCCCTCAGTAACACTGCCGGAGAGCACGCAATACTGGAGTTCGAGGAGGATGCCCGTTATGAGCCATTTCTGATCGACCGCAGGAGTGACTGCATTCGCATAGCCGAAGAGGCGACTCGTGCGGTGGGTGTGGAACCTGTCATCGCAGCCTGCGACGGTGGACTGGATGCCAACTGGCTTGCCGCTCACGGATTTCCCACGGTCACCCTGGGATGCGGCCAGCATGCCATTCATACCGTAGATGAAAGACTGCTGGTTCCGGATTACCTGAAGGCCTGTCAGACTGCATTGCTGCTGGCCAGCGGGACCGGCTGATTGCAGCCGCAAGTCTGTGAGGGCCGCACCGTCCCTGACGCGAGGGAGTTCTGCCGGAAATTCATGACAAGGGGAATTGTGGCAGTACAGCAAAGGGCAGGGGTTCAGTCAGGCTGAGCGACCTGCACATCCGTCTGCTCGTCAGGCGCTTGGGCGAATCTGAGCATAAACGGAAAGCACCTCGTAGAGGTCGGCAGAGATGTGCACATCTTCATCAGCCAGGTCACTGACCCACGTGCGGTCCCAGATGATTGCATCAGCAAGAATCTGAGAGAATTCTCCCAGTTTCATGGCCACTTCAGGTTCTCGAAACTCGAGAATCTCCGTTTCATCGGAACCCACGAACAGTCTGAGATTGGGACGCATCCTTGAACCCTTGCCAGGACAAACTGCTGGTGTTCTTCCGCACGCTGACAAGTCTTTCAGCGATACCCCCCGTCGGAACATCCAGTCAGGTAATGCAGATTATCGGGTTTGGAGGACCGCAGCCTTCATCAAAAATCAGGTTTACCTGCCCAAACCCAACTTCGCTATTAAGTTTTACCCTGTAAACACTTACGGAATCTCGTCGGCAAAAACCGAGCATCCTGAAGGGAACTCAGCAAAGACTGCCTGGCATGCCCAGGGCAGTTGCGTGGGGAGGTGTTATTGTCAGAAAAACAGAAAAAATGGCTGCAGCGGCCCCTCGTCAGGTCTCAGATTTTCGATGTCCGGTGACCATCGCTATCAACCCGGTAACTGCTCGGCAAGCTCAAGGACTTGCTGCACCATGAGCGGGAGGACGTGGCCGTTGGACATGCGGACGATTCCGTTTCCGTCACCTGCGGAGTAAACTTTGGGTATGAAAGTTTTCAACGGTATCGCGGTGTCACCCGGAGTTGTCGCAGGACCAGTGCTTGTCCTCGGTTCGGAGGACTTCCGCATTCCACGGATCTATGTCAATCATGACGCCGTGGAATCAGAAGTTCACCGCTTTCATGCTGCGCTGGACTTCGTCTGCAATGATCTTCGCGGCAATGAAGAACTGGTTACATCTCAGCTGGGCCAGCAGTACGGGGCCATATTCTCCGCACATCTGCAGATGGCTCAGGACCCTCGGCTCATCAGTGAGGTAGAGCATTTGATTCGGGAGGAATGTCGTTCTCCGGAATCTGCCGTCAGTCGGACTCTCCGCGGCTATGCGGCTCAATTGCAGAAGTTGGGAGACCGCTATCTGTCAGAGCGTGCTCTTGATATCTATGACCTGGAGAAACGCCTGTTGCGGCAGCTCCTTGGCGAAAGTCGGGAAGAGCTGAGAAATCTGACGTCTCCGGTGATTATTCTTGCGAGTGACCTGACGCCAGGAGAAACGGCTTCACTGGACAAACGCTTCGTACTTGGCTTTGCCACAGAAGTTGGCGGGCACACCAGTCACACGGCCATTCTGGCTGGTGCTCTGGAAATCCCTGCTGTTGTCGGCCTTGGTCGCTGTCTGGCGGGCATTTCCGGGGGCGAATCAGCGATTCTGGATGGCGACAGCGGCCAGATCATCATCGATCCGGATGAAGCCAGTCTGCACAAGTACCAGGAATCCCGTGCTCGCAGCCTGCGACTGCAGGAGCGACTGGACCGCAGTGGCAGTTTGCCGGCAGAAACCAGCGACGGGCAGCGAATCTCGATCCATGGGAATATTGAGTTCCCGGAAGAGGTCAGTCAGTGTGTCAAGCGCGGTGCGGACGGAGTCGGCTTATATCGCACGGAATTCCTTTTCCTCAGCGGAAACCGCGAGCCGTCAGAAGAGGACCATTACTCCGCGTATTGTCGGGTTCTGGAGGCCTGCGGCGAACGTCCCGTAGTGATCCGAACACTGGATATTGGCGCGGACAAGGTTCCGCAGCTCATGGAAACACAGTTTGCAGACGCGGCAAACCCGATGCTGGGCCTTCGCAGCATTCGTCTCAGCCTGCAGAACACACCGATGTTCAAGCGACAGCTGCGGGCGGTCCTGCGTGCCTCAGTCCATGGCAATCTGAAAGTCATGTTCCCGCTGGTATCATCCCTGCTGGAGTATCGTCAGGCACGCATGATCCTGATGGACGTAATGGAAGACCTTGAGGACGAGGGAATTCCTTTTCAGCGGAATATCCCGGTCGGAATGATGGTCGAGGTGCCCTCCGCTGTTATTCTCGCCGAAGAGTTTGCTCGAGAGGTCGACTTTTTTTCGATTGGTACCAATGACCTGATTCAGTATACTCTCGCATGCGATCGGTCAGATCCTGCGGTGGCCAGCCTGTATCGTTCGGGTGACCCCGCAATTCTGCGGCTGATCCAGATCGTACTGCGTGCGGCTGACAAATTCGGGAGATCCGTTACAGTCTGTGGCCAGATGAGTTCGGATCCTCGGTTCATCCCGTTGCTGCTGGGAATGGGTCTCAAAAGTTTCAGTGCAACGCCTCAGACGATTCCGGTTCTGAAGGAAGTTGTACGCAGCCTGTCTCTGCCGGACGCGACGCGAATCGCGCAGCATGCGTGTTCGCTCGATCTTGCCAGGGACGTCGAACACTATCTTCAGGGAGAACTGGCTCGACTATGTCCGGAGTTGTTCGGGGGGGCCCCGTTCTGACGCCAGTCGTCGTCCAGTTCGCTCCGCAGATTCTTTTTGAAACAACCGTGTTGAATTTTTTTCGCTGCAGAATGCTCCATGACGGCACTTCGATACTGAGGTGTTGTTCAGTGGTGAATCTGCTGCGAACTGACGGACATTCACATAGCTCCGACAGGAAAGCTCAACAGGATTGATACATGTGGCCGGTGGTGTTCACCGGTGCAGAACAATGAAACACAGGAGCTCCGGCTCCAGGCAGAAGTCCGCGTCAGAGATTTCCTCGTTCTCGATGAAATCTCTGCAACGCAAGTCACTCAGCGAAGTGCACAGGAGAGATCTTCAGAACTCGGATCCGTCCACGGACCGATCGGTCAGCTGGCAGAAAAGTGCTTCGGGCTGCTCAACGCAGTCTGGTCTGCACCCGGATGCCTGCCAACAGCAAGCGCCTGCGGGAACAGCGTTTCCACGGCTCTTCGAAGCTGCCTGATCAATCCGTCTGATTTCCGGGCAAACTGGTGGTTATGATGCGGCGTTCATCTGCTGCGAACAGAAACGGGATCTGTTAACCCGCGGGCGTTCGCAGTCAATGCACCGCCTGATCAGCCACCACTGACCAGTCTCATCAACAACAGTCCGCTGTGCTGACGGCTTTGTGTTGCCGGCCTGAATCGAACATTTCGATCGGGCTGAGCAGCCTCGCGGGATTCGGCTGAATCACGAAAGTCGATCATGAAAAAGGAAATGCTCATCAATGTCCTCCAGCCGGAGGAAAGCAGAATCGCCATTGTCGAAGACGGCACACTTGAAGAGCTCTACGTTGAGCGGACCAGTGCCGAAAACTACGTCGGCAATATCTACAAGGGAAAGATCGTCAACATTGAGCCCAGTATTCAGGCCGCCTTTGTTGACTTCGGCGTTGGCAGAAATGGTTTTCTGCACGTCAGTGACGTGGAGATGCAGTACTACCGCCATCTGGTCGGTGATCAGCCCGAAGAGGCAGATGAACGAGAATCCGGTGGCCGTGGTGGGCGTCCCGGCAGGCCGATGAATGAACGCAATGCTCGCAACAAGCCACCGATCCAGAAGATCTTCCAGCGTGGCAGCGAAGTGCTTGTACAGGTGATCAAGGAAGGAATTGGCACCAAGGGGCCAACCCTTTCCACCTACATTTCAATTCCCGGACGTTACCTGGTGCTCATGCCAGGATTGCAGCGCGTGGGTGTCAGTCGCAAGATTGAGGACGACCGCGTGCGCCGTCGGTTGCGCCAGACGATGAAGGCACTGCAACCCCCGGAAGGGCTTGGATTCATCATTCGTACAGCCGGAATTGACCGCGAAGAACAGGACCTGCAGCGAGACCTGAATTATCTGCTGCGGCTCTGGGAAACAATCGTCGCCCGCCTGAAAAAGACTCCTGCCCCTGCAGGGATCTATGAAGAAAGCGACATGATCATTCGCACCATTCGGGACATCTATACGAATGAAATCGACCGAGTGATCATTGACGAAGACGAAGCCTGCGAACGAGCGCGTGACTTCATGAAAATCGTCATGCCATCACATGTTGATCGAATTCAGCGCTACAGTGGACACGAACCGCTCTTCAACAAATATGGCATTGAAGAAGAGCTGACCCGAATTCATGACCGGCATGTGCCTCTGCCTGGTGGCGGCTCACTTGTCATTGATCAGACAGAAGCACTCGTCGCGATCGACGTCAACAGCGGAAGTTTTCGTGCTGACAACGATGCGGAAAAAAGTGCTTACCAGATGAATCTGCGTGCAGCTGAGGCGATTGCCCGACAGATTCGCCTTCGTGACCTCGGTGGGGTCATCGTCAACGACTTCATTGACATGCGTGAGGAACGACATCGCCGCGGAGTGGAGCGTGCCCTGCGCGAGGCTGTCATGCGCGACCGTGCTCGCACGCGAGTACTTCGAATCAGCCCTTTTGGACTGATTGAAATGACTCGCCAGCGTATCCGCCCTTCGCTCAAACGCAGCGTCTACGAGAACTGTCCGTCCTGCAACGGCGTAGGACAGGTCAAAACAGCAGAAAGCATGTCGCTGGAGATCATGCGGCGGGTTATGACTGCGGCTCCTATGGAGAAAGTGGACCGCATCGTGATTGAGGTGCACGATCGTGTGGGGAACTACCTGAATAATCGCAAACGCAAGGATGTGATCAACATTGAGGAAGAGAACGATGTCCGCATCGAAATCGTCACCAATGCAGATGTTTCCTTCGAGCACCTGACATTCCGGGCAGAGGATTCAAACGGCCGGGAAGTGGCCCCGGAAAGCAATGCTCCACCACAGCGACGTCGTTCCCGCGACTGACCAGACAGGCAGCAATCTCTGAAATGGAAGGCAGTACAGTGCTGCCTTCCATTTTTTTTTGCCTGTTCGCAGCGAGCAGATGTTACATCAGCACGGCGAACAAGGCGGACATTGCAACGCTTTGACATTTGCCTTCCCGACCAGCCACGCACTTCCTGGCCTCAGTAACAAAGCCACAGCGAACTGAGCTGATCTGTGCATTTGCCGTACGGAGAGTGTGCTGTGACCAGCTGTTCAGGCATCCGCCTGATCACTTC
>JALRDR010000875.1 GCA_023262145.1 Planctomycetaceae bacterium
CGATCTGGTTCGGCATCCTGATCTGTACGGATGGATGGATCAGGGAATTCAACGAATTGCTGTCTGCGAACGTGATCACGACGCTTCTGCGATTCCGCATGTTCTCTGGCTGAATGAACTGGACGCGTACTGTGCAGATCACCTGCAGGCAGCACCGGGCGTGGTGCTGGGCAGCGGTTGGCGACGTCGTGTGGTGGAGGCAACCTGCAGCGCTGTGGAACGATGGTTGTTGCTTCTGCTTGATGATGCTGGTTCGGAGACTCCGCCAGCAGCGATGGTGGCGGATCGAAAAAGTCAACGGCAGCTCGATTTTGAACAGGGAGCTGCCCTGCCACAAAAATCGCTCAGGAGACTGACAGAGATTCGTCGGACACCTGCAGAGTGGTCCGCTGGCATCATGCGACTGCTGCATGCCATCTACTCAGAAAAAGTGATGACCGGGGTTTCCGGCGAAGCTGCGGGGGGCACTGCGTTGTGTCTGTCCAGCCTGCGGGAGCTGCATGATCATCTGCAGGAGATTTCTCCTGAGATTCAGCCTCGTTGCAATGTGATGCAGGCACTGCAGTTTCTGCTGGGTAGAATCGAAGACACGACAATGCCACCTGAGTGGAGCGAGACGGGGGTTGAACTGATGGGGTGGCTGGATCTGCCCCTTGATGATGCACCGTTTCTGATACTTACCGGCTTCAATGATGGAGCTGTTCCGGCGACGTCAGGTGGTGATGCATTCCTGCCGAACAGGGTCAGGCAGTTACTTGGGCTGAATGATAATCAGCGGCGTTATGCTCGTGACGCCTGTGCACTGGAGGCCGTGCTGACAGGCCGCCGGACAATTCTGGTGATGGGGCGTGCAGATGCAGCGGGCAATCCACTCACTCCCAGCCGTTTGTGGTTTGCCTGTGATTCAGCGGCGGCGGTTCGGAGGATTGGACAATTCTACAGCCCTGAATCAGAAGATCCGGAAGCGAACTCCACGGATGTCAATGTGGTTACGGAATCTGCGGCTGGTTCAGGGTTCATCATTCCGAAGCCTGCAGCGGGGGCTTTGCAGCCGAAGGTGCTTGCAGTGACAGCGTTTCGAGATTACCTGCAGTGTCCCTATCGCTACTTTCTGCGAAGAGAGCTGAATCTGCAGTTTATTCCGGACGATGTTCGCGAACTGGATGCAGCGTCATTTGGAAACCTGATTCACGACGTACTGAATGCTTTCGGGGAATCACCGGTGCGGGGTGCTGCTGACACGGACGTGATCCTTGATTTCCTGATGCAGGAGCTTCAGCGGCTGGCACGGCTGCAGTTTGGGCGTAGTCGATCTGCGACCGTCAGTGTGCAGTTGCGGATGGTTGAGGCCAGACTGGCAGCATTCGCCGTCTGGCAGGCAACGCATGCTGCAGAGGGCTGGCGAATTCTGATGACAGAGCAGAAAGTTCAGAGTCCGGGATTTCAAGATCTTCAGGGACGCGAACTGATTCTGGAAGGGCGCATCGATCGGATTGATCGGCATCTGGAGAGTGGCGAGCACCTCGTGCTGGATTACAAGACGAGTGAGCAGCCATCCACTCCGGAGAAGACACATCGCAGTAACGGTGTCTGGCGTGATCTGCAGTTACCGCTGTATCGACTGCTGGTCCGTTCGCTGGGGATTCGTGGGACAGTTCGGCTGGGGTATGTACTGCTTCCTGGTGACTCCGGGCAGACGGGTCTGGCAATGGCAGAATGGACAGATGCTGATCTGGATGCGGCTGAGGAGATGGCGAGGGGAACAGCCTCAGAGATTCTGGACCTGAAGATTCAGAGCATCGAATCCCTGAATGATCTGCGTTATGCAGACCTGTCGAGAATCTGCATGGACAGCGTCGTCGACCGTACCCCGGACTGGCTGAGCAGCTGGGGTGGACGGAGCGGAGAGTGATTCAATACCTCGCGCTGATGACGCATACAGGTCAGTGATCGGGGAAACAAATGCCGACCAGCAGGGCGTCTATCAGGGTCGTTGTTGAGGTCTCAGGCCATGCGGAGAATCTGATCTGCCAGATTGACCGATGAGTTGTCATTGAGGAGTCGTAGTGAGCCGCCCGCAGCTCTCCAGACACGAATCGGAGTCTGAAAAGTCCTGCTGGATTCGCCTGCAACAGCCATTCTGAGCGGCGCTGCCAGAGCCAGCAGCCCTGGCAGGTCTCCGTAGCGAACAGCACCCGGCAGCAGATCAGCGTCGCGAATTTCGGTGATGGCTGCGAAGCGGAATCCCCCGGTATCGATTGCAGCGCCGGCAAGTTGACTCTGCGCAGTGGCCGCGGCGCAGGCTGCATGCGGCCCCATTCCATTGCCACTCACGAGATACGTTTTTTCAGAAGCATACCAGGAGCTTGTTGCATGTGAGATTACACTGAGTATGTCGTGTACGCGCTGACTGAAGAGACTGTGGTTATATCCCAGTGTAAAGCCAGCAAATTCTCTGGGGTTTTGAACGACAGGCATGGACTTCACCGGCAATCCGTCATCGGTGAAGGCGCCGGTCAGATATACATCGGCTGAGATGACGGAGAACCGTCTTCTGAGCAACTTGCGGACGGCAGGGATCGGAGTGAAGCCATCGGCCTCGAACAGCCCGCTGGTTCCGGCGGAGTCAAACCAGAGTACAACCTCTGACGATCGACGTTGAGGTTGCACCCAGGTCAGCGGAATCTCTTCACCATATTCCGGAAGCTGGAGCATTCCCTTGAGCGAAGTTGATCCATCAGTGTTTGTGCACGTCAGCAAGTGCTTCCAGCTGGTACTGCCTGCTGCGGGCATTTTTCGCCCGATCATGATATCAAGGGCGCCGCCAACAGTATTTCGGTAGTGCTCCACTTCACTTCGTCTTCCGGGAACCAGATGCAGAATCTGTTGTACGGCTGCATCTCCTATTGCTCGCAGCAACGCGACTTCAGCGGCTTCAGACTTGTCCGGGGCCGGATACGTGTGATTGAAGACTGTTGCTTCATCGCGAGTCAGTGGCTGGTATGGTCTTTCCTCAATCGATTCATGCCCGAGGCTGAATGCCTGATTGAAGAAGTTATACATCAGCATCCGGCTGCGGAGATTGTAGTTGTGCGGGAATTTGAGGTACTGTCCGGTGACCTGATCTGGCGCTCCAAGCATCTGATACAGCTCACGCAACTGGGGCAGCCCCTTGCTTTCGATTTCGACAGTCCAGTCATCTGCTCCGGTCATTGCGAGCGGTCGCGGGGCCGCCAGCGCAGCAAATTCAATGTTACCGGTATTCACCCTCAGCAGAGATGCGTTTTCACAGGTACAGCCTCCCTGCATTGCGGTTGATACCATAACGGCAGGGAATGAGGCTTTGATTCGCTGGTCGATTGCGGTGAGGATGAAGGTCTGGGTTCCTCCGCCGCTTGCTCCTGTGATACCAACGCGGTTCTGATCGCAGTCGTTTCGAGAGGTGATCCAGTCAAGTGTGCGAATGGAATTCCATGTCTGGAGGCCAAGTGCGTTGATACATCGAAGTTCAGACTGAGCACTGAACAGCCCCCAGTTGTCCGGCTGGCTCATGTGTGGTCGCTGCTTCGCAAACCGGTGCGTAAGTTCATAGGAAAGCGAGCTGCCATCTGCGTAGCCAAGCATGTCGTACAGGAATACCATACAGCCCATTCGCGCGAGCTGCACACAGCGGGCCTGCAACGGATGTCTTCCACCCACAGGATCTGTCTCAGCGCCGGATTCAAGTTCCTTCTGAATCTGAGCATCACCATGATCATGAAATCGCCCGTCCGCCCAGTGACCGTGTGGGCAAAGTATGGTGGGAAGCTTGCCGCTGACTTCCGCAGGGCGGTAGAGGCTGCCGGTAACCAGAAGGCCTGGTGAACTTTCGAAAAACACTCGATCTACCGTGTAGTCATCACGCTGTACCTGACCATGCACAGTAGCCTGGATGACTGGGCGCGCCGGCATTGGCCAAAGCCCGCATGCCACACGAATCTGCCGCCGTAAGTACTCCGCCCGCTGCGCCCAGGCTGCAGGTGATGCAGGTGGGGCAAACGGAAAATAGCCATTGAGGTCCTTCAGCCCGCCAGACCGACGATCGTCCGGCACCAGCGATGAAACTGCAGCGTGAGCCGCATTGGCGACTTCGGTGGGAACCAGTGTTCCAGCTGAGGCTGCAATGGCTATTTTCAGAAGACTGCGTCTGTGAAGCATTGAAGTGTTAATCACTGCACTCCCTGAGAATGGCTGAATGAACGGTTACGGCGACCTGGCTAAGGGCCAGGGCTGCCTAAGTGAAAGAATCAGATGCTTTGGCGAAGAACACCATTGCATTGCAGATGCCGGCGTTCGAGTAGGCAGCCGTTGCGAACAATAAACTGCTACAACGAGTCGCCGGCCAGCTCAGGATCTGCCTCAGCATCTTCCTTATAATACAACTCTGACTCAATCAGAATTTCCTGCGGAACGTCATCGCCCTTGAAATATCTGGTGATCATATCGATCGTTATGCTTCCCATGCGGTCCGGGAACTGGATGGGGTCACAGACGATCAGTCCGTCCCGGATGGCGCGTTTTCCTTCCAGTGCCCCGTCGAAACCAATGATGGGGACCTGATCCTGTTTGCCGGCATCCTCAAGTGCCACGCGAGCTCCCAGTGCTGAGGGATCGTTGATGGCGAAAATTGCCGCCAGATCAGGGTGGGCCTGTATGGCGTCTCTGGCTGCTGCGTGTCCGGCATCCCGCGCTCCTCGCCCATTCAACACAGTGGCCACGCTGATCTGAGCTGCCCCTGACTCTTCGTTATGTTTGTCAAGTATCTCGCGGAAGCCTTTCACACGCAGCTGGCAGGATTCGACATCGGGATAGTCAATCACCGCAACTTTGCCTCCGGATTCCCCGAGCAGTCTTACCATCGCCTCACCCGCCAGTCGGCCTCCCTGGTAATTGTCTGTGGCGATATGACAGACAACGGTACCTTCATCGCCAGCGAACTTGATGTCATTTGTGAAGACCGGGATGCCTGCCGCGTTGGCTTTCTGAATCGCTGTCCCAACAGCCTTCGAGTCGCAGGGGTTCAGGACGATTGCCGCTACACCCTGCACAATGAAATCCTCAATCTGCGCCGTCTGGCGATTCACGTCCTGGTCACCGGAGACGACGATTACCTCATAGCCTGCTTTTTGCCCTGCTTCCACCATCGTATCGGCGATGATCTTGAAGAAGGGGTTGGTGAGTGTCAGCGCAGAGAAACCGATCCGTGGTGTTGATTCTGACGCAGTGGTTGTTGGTTCTGTGGACGCAGCCTGCTCCTGATCTGAAGACTGACAGCCGGACAGCAGGATGCATAACAGCAGTGGAAAAGTGCAGCATTTCACGGATTGTTGCTCCAGCAGCATTGGGTTAAAAGTTCTGTGGTTGCTCTTGTTCCGGCAGCAGGAAATCAAGCAGCGGATCTGGCGATGCAGAATGCGCTGCCGGGGGATCCACGTGCGCCGTCTGAACTGCCTGACGCACCTGGTTGCGATTGTCTGAGATCTGTTCGACGAACTGTATCGAAATCTTCTGTCGAATACCTGAGCGACTGGCCGTACCGAGCCGGAGCCTGAGTGGCTGGCGGCACGTGCATCGAGAATTTGTCCTGATGGGCAGTTCAGGACGGCTGTCCTGACAATGGGGAATCCTATCGAATTGCTCTGCAGACGGGAAACTTCCCCTGTCCGTCTTCATGAAAAGCAGGCAGCACCGCTATACTTTTTGTCCCGCTCGGAAGTCGTCGGTTCACTGTGGATCGGGAAATCTGCCAGGTCTGTTGCCGGCGTCTGCGAAGGGGTTTTCTGTGTCTGCGGGCCGACAGATCGATCGCTGTTGATTCACAGCTGTTGATTCACAGCTGTTGATTGTGTTTTGGGAATGCCGTTCGATCAGGCTTGTAGTCCCGGGCTGATCATGTTGATGACACGAGGCAGCTCCCTTGTTCCGTCCCGTGGGTGTTGATGTATTGTTTTGATCGACGGTTATGCCGATCCACTCACTGTCATTCTGCTGAAGCGTTGCGTCCATGAACCTGTTGTCACTGATTCGCCAGAGATTTGGTCCCGTTCTGGCTGGTTATGCAGATGAGACTGGCCCATTGCTGGATCTGATTCGACCGGCGCAGGACGCGCGACATGGGGATTTTCAGGCCAACTTCGCAATGTCTCTGGCAAAGCAGCTGGGGCGAAATCCTCGGGAGCTGGCTCAGGAGATAGCCACGCGACTGGATCTGAGTGACATCTGCGAAGCACCGGAAGTGGCAGGTCCCGGCTTCATCAATCTGCGACTGCGGACGGAGTTTCTGCAGGAACTGGTTCAGGGAATCGCTGGTGACGATCGACTGGGGGTAATTCCTGTCAGTCAGCCGAGGCATGTCGTGGTCGATTTTTCTTCTCCGAATGTCGCCAAGCCGATGCATGTCGGTCATTTGCGCAGCACCGTGATTGGCGACGCGATCTGCAGGACGCTGCGATTTGCCGGGCATCGGGTCACCAGTGACAACCACATCGGTGACTGGGGTACTCAGTTCGGGATGATCATCTACGGCTACCAGAACTTTCGAAATGAAAAACTGTGGGAAGCGGATCCGGTCACGGAACTGGCTCGTTTGTATCGACTGGTGAGTCAGTTAGCGGAGTACCATCAGGCGAGAGCAGGGATTGCGGCCCTGCAGCAGTTGGCGTCAGCCGCGGTCGCTCGCTGTGATGCTTTGGCTGCGGAGGCAGAGCAGGCGGGTGACGCTGATCTTCAGAAACTGAAAAAGCAGCTTTCGGCAGCAAGAAGGGAGTCAGCGAATGCTGAGGCGGATCTGACGGGAGCGCAGGAGAAACTTGCCGCTGTCGACGGGGATGTGCAGCTTGCAGCGCTGGCAACCGGTCACCCTGAGATTGCTCGGCTTGCCCGCGAAGAAACCGCAAAGCTGCATGCCGGTGATGCTGAAAACGTGCGGCTCTGGGAACAGTTTCTGCCACGGTGTCTGGAGGCCTTGCAGCGTGTTTACGACCGCCTCAACATCAGCTTCGATCTGACTCTGGGGGAGAGTTTCTACAATTCACAACTGGCAGCGGTGGTGGAAAGTCTCTCGCAGTGTGGTCTGGCTGTTTCCTCGGACGGAGCGATGTGTGTTTTTTCCGAGCAGGGTAAGGCTCCGTTCATCGTTCGCAAATCTGATGGAGCATATACCTATGCGACCACTGACCTTGCGACGGTGCAGTATCGACATCAGGAACTGCAGGCTGACGAAGTGCTGTATGTTGTCGACAAACGTCAGTCGGAGCATTTTCAGCAGTTGTTCGCCACTACATCGCAGTGGGGGATTGACGGTCCAGGGCTGCGACATGTCTCCTTTGGAACGGTGATGGGGGAAAATGGCAAGCCGTACAAGACACGTAGTGGCGATACTGTCGGGCTTGAGAGTCTGCTGGACGAGGCTGTCAGCCGTGCCCGCAGGATTGTTGATGAGAACGATGATCGGCGTGAACAACCGGCGCTATCAGCGGAAGAACGGGGACGAATTGCTGAGATTGTGGGGCTGGGCGGAATCAAGTACGCAGATCTGCATCACAACAGAGACAGTGACTATGTTTTTGACTGGGACAAAATGCTGGCCACAACGGGTGATACTGCGACCTACATGCAGTATGCCTATGCTCGCGTGTGCGGGATTTTTCGGCGTCTTGGTCTGAATCGCGGGGATCTGGACTTTGCCGGCACAAGTGTAATTCTGGCGACTGCTGAAGAGCGAAAACTGGCCCTGCAACTGCTCAGTTTCGGCTACGCGGTGGAAAGTGTGCTGCAGGAGTATCGCCCGCATCTGCTTACTGCGTGGCTGTTCAGCACAGCGGAAGCATTCAGTCAGTTCTTTGACCGTTGCTCGGTTCAGAATGCGGA
>JALRDR010001069.1 GCA_023262145.1 Planctomycetaceae bacterium
GGGCAGGACTGGCGGCAGCAGCGAACGCTGCCTGAGGACCTTGGCCCGCGACCAGATCTGGATGCTCTGGGACCATTCCGCTGGGCTCCCGTCCAGGCCACCGACTGGACACTTCCCGACCTCGATCAGAAACAGCGAACACTTGCGGAATTCCGTGGGCGACCGGTGATCATGGTCTTCTACCTTGGCTACGGATGTCTGCACTGCGCTGAACAACTGCATGAGATTCAAAAGCGTTACGCAGACTTTGCCGCAGCGGGGCTGGAAATCGTTGCCATCAGCACGGACGCCCAGCAGGATCTGCAGCGCGCCGCACTGGACCTGGAAAGCGGGTTTTCATTTCCCTTGACAGCAGACCCTGAGATGAACGTTTTCCGGCAATACCGCTGCTTTGACGACTTCGAATCGACTCCGCTGCATGGTACCTTCCTGATCGATCCCGAAGGGGCCATTCGCTGGCATGACATCAGCTATGAGCCATTCCGGAACATGGACTTCCTGCTGGAGGAATCAAGACGGCTGATCTCCATTCCGCAGGTCGACTACTCCGATTCGCCCCTTACAATTACTCAGCAGACCAATCACTGACTTGCGGGCTGCGGTCTCAGACCTGCAGCACCCATGCCTCGCGGCGCAGGACCTGCTGCAGAAAGCCTCGCATTCGCTGCGCTGCGATGAAACTCTGGCAGCGTACAAATACCGTGGAACCGCTCCCGGACATCCATACGTGTTGTCGGCTTCGGCGTTGCATCTCGTCCATCATGGACCGCATCGCAGGATTATGACTTCGCGCAGCATCGGTCAGGCGATTGAAAATCAGCTGGTCGATACCGCTGGCATCACCACGCTGCAGCAGTTCAACCAGCGGCCCGCAGGCAACTGGCTGTTGAGGTATACGCATGCCTGAAAAGATTCGGCCGGTTTGATTGCCCTGATGTGGGCGTGTTGCAACAAAAAAGTATCGCCCACGCAGCTGCAGAGGGCTGATGACCTCACCGCGTCCCCGGCAGACTGCCGCTCGTGCACCGCTGAGCAGAAAATTTACGTCGCTTCCCAGTCCGGCTGCCAGCTCATGTAACTGCTCATCGGAAATCGGCAGACGGTACAGCCTTCGCAGTCCCAGCAGAGTTGCGGCGGCGTTGCCGGAACCTCCCCCAAGCCCGGACTGTGGTGGAATTACCTTATGCAGCACAAGATCAGCACCGTCATTGAATCCAACTCTGTTTCTCAGAGCTTCAGCAGCACGCAGGATCAGATTGCTCTGATCAAGCGGTACGGAATTGCGAATGACTTCAGAAGTGGTATCGCTGAATCTGAGCACAAGGCGGCTATCCGATCGAGGACTGAGACTAAGAGTGTCACAGAAAGAAGTTCGCACCATGATGGTCTCCAGTTCATGGAAACCATCGTCGCGTCTGGCCAGTACTTCGAGGAACAGATTCAGCTTGGACGGTGAGCTGACGAGAATCTGTCTGCCTTGATCATTACTGTGGGGTGGCCCGCATGCAGATCTGCAAGTCATTGTTCAGCCTCATTGTTCAGCCTCATTGTTCACCGTGGTCTCCCGAATACGCCGCAGACCATTCCCGGCAGAGTCCTCCCACCGCCGTGCGTCCTGTGATACCAGCTTCAGCCGACGCAGACAATATTCTCTGCGGAACTGATCAGCTGAATTACCGGGTCTGTGCAGTCGGACTGCAGAATACGGAATCCGCGGCATACCGTTGGCTTCCCGCTGCGTTATCACTTTCTCCACTGCCGGGAGTGTGCGATAATCCCGTCATTACGCTGTGAATCGGCGTTGCAGATCTTCGCGCGCGTTTTGCGGCGAGGGTGTGCAGACCTGGGCGGACAGTGTGCGGCACTTCCGGTGCGCAAATGGCAACAGAAGGATCTGACGCAGTGAGCAGGGCAGGGAAGCGACAACCTTCCGAACGACTGATGGGGCTGATCAGCGCACAGTTGCCATGGTTGCGTGAATGGCTGCCACACTGCGAGCCGCTCGTTCGCAGGCTCGCGGGCGATCTCCCGGATTTCGACACAGTCTGGCTTGACGCTTTTGTCCAGCAACGGCTGATCACTCCGTGGCAGGCTGATCAGCTGCAACGTGAGCCACCGGGGCCCTTGAAAATCGGGCAGTTCACTCTTGTGGAAGCACGAGGTCGGCATAGTTTTGCGGCGGTTTCCGCAGAACAGGTGCCGCGACAGGTTGTGATCACTGCAGCCGGGCAGCAGATGCAGGGCCACGATGCCCTACCCACGCAACTCATTAAGCAACTTGTCGCCGTCAGTCATCTTGCGCCCTCCTGCTGCCGTCTGCCAACGCAGTCGATTGACGATGGCAATCATCGCACCTGGCTGGTTACTCCACAGGTGCCTGGCTGGAGTCTGCGGGACCTGCTCATTCGCGGCGGGCGATTCCCGTGGCAGGCGGTTCAGGAAATCGGTCGGGAATTGTTGCGGGCTGTGGCCTGGCTGCAAAGCCACAAACTGTACCACTCCGAACTGGTCGCAGAGAATGTCCGAATCACCCCAGCTGGAGAGATTGTCCTCGTTTCGGTGTGTGATCGCCTGCTGCGTAATCAGCACTCACAACTGAGGTCTCCAGAGAATCTCAAGCAGTGTGGCGGAACAGCACCACACGCATGCAGCGGTGAAACCACCGCTGATGCTCGCGACGAGCTTTACGCGCTTGGCTGTCTGCTCTGGCAACTGCTCACCGGACGTCGGCCATTTCCGACAGCAGATCCGGTTCGGCATCAGTTATTACAGCAGCAGAGCGACGTACCGGATGTGCGAGAACTGGCTCCGGAATGTCCGCTCTGGATGGCGAACCAGATTCACAGCATGACTCGACGAAAACCGGAACTTCGACCAGCCTCCGCGAACGACTCACTTCAGCAATCAACTGGTCAATTTTTTTCTGATCAGCAGCCTGTCCAGTGACTAAAACATTGTAATTATAAGTTAAACATTGGATTCTAAATTTTTCATCACTTGAACTTGAAGGACATCCAAAATCAATTTTAGAATCATCAATTTGGGTACCAAGAGGGCGACGATCAGCTCCCGAAGTTGCAATGGTGGTACATCCTGCGAGGATAGTTGCGAGAACTAAGCTTAAAACTACCTTAATGATTTGTTTCATAAAATAAATTTAAATGAAAGTGAACAAAAAAGAAAGAGTTTATTTCACAACCTCTAAGTCAAATTGATAACGTTTTTTTTGAAAAGGGTTGCGAGTGGTATCAGTTGAAGAGTTTGGACGATAAGAC
>JALRDR010001078.1 GCA_023262145.1 Planctomycetaceae bacterium
AATCCATCTGCAGCTGGCTCAGTGGTGCCTGCGCTATGGACTACAGGCAGAAGCAGAACGGGAGGTACTCGATGCACTCAGACTGGATCCCTACCGCCAGGAAGCCCGGAAACTGCTCAGTGAACTGACCAGAGATCGCCGCCGTGCTGCAGTGGAGCCCACGACTGTTACGCAGCTGCAGATGCTTCCGCAGGGCGGAGCCATACCGGCTCCATCACGCTCCCTGGGAGGACTGCCGCGTGACCTTGCGACAACATTTGTAAGACATATCCAGCCCCTGGTTTCCAGCAAATGTGCCACGGCAGGCTGCCATGGACTCAAAGCCGAATCAGCATTTCAGCTGACACCCGTAAGTCGCGGGTCAACGCCGCTGATTGCAGAACGCAATCTCGCTGCAGTGCTGGAGCAACTGAACCCGACTGACCCGCAGCAGAGCCCGTTGCTGCAACGTGGCAGTCAGCCGCACGGTGGCATGACACAGCCGATCTTCATCGGACGCACAGGACATCGACAACTGGCCATGCTGCAGCAATGGCTCAGTGACGTCGCTGCAGACACAGGAATGCTGTCACCAGAAACGACAGAACACGTCATCCGGGCAGCTGTAGCCACAGCAACGACAGGGACAGAAACTCAAACAACGGGTGCTGTTCGGCAGGCTTCCGCATCTGACCGCCTCACGGCAGCGCCGAATGGCAGAGATCTGCCACAAAGACTGACTGCGAATGCCACTCTCAGCCCTGATGCAGAACGAGATCGGCAACTGATTGAGGAAGCTCTGGCTGACTCAGCAGACGACCCGTTTCATCCGGACATCTTCAATCGCCGCTACCACGGCGCAAACGCCCGGCAATTAACTCGCCCACTGCTGGATTCGGAATCCGGGACAGGCGACGTACCGTACAGACCGCAGCATGCTGAAGGGCCTGTTCCCGCTGATTTCCCAACTGACTTACCGTGAAATGAATGGAGTAACTTCCATGAAACTCAATATCTGCTGCATCTCAGCATTCGTTTGCAGTGTACTTCTGACGGGGTGTCAGGGATTCAGCGTTCTTCCCTCACTGAATTTTCTGTCCAGTCGGGAAAGCTACGAAGAGATGCAGGATCCGTTCATTGCTCAGTCAGCAGATAGTTCGGCAGGCCGACTTGTCGTCGATAGTCTGTCGACAGACGAGGTCGATCCATCACTCCCCGGTCCCCGCCCGATCGAACGTGTGGCGTTTGCAGAAGGCACCGGTGTCCCCGGTACCGGCATCGCTCATGCCGTCTACCCGGACGCTGCAGCGACTGCTGCTGCAGCGGACAGTAATGAACCCAGGGTGATTCAGTCCATTGAAGGGCGTGGGCTCTCTTCGTTTCTGCAGGGGCAGCCCGTATCAGCCGCCAGAACTCCTGCCGTGTCCGACTCGAGTGCGGGCTCTGCCCGTCCGACGTCTGCTCTGGAACGTATGGAGACCCCCCTGAATCGCAGAGGTCGACTTTCACCGGCGGCCGAAGCAGCCGTTATGGATGCCCGGGCTGCTGAAATCGATGATTTCAACCTGTTTCTGGACGAAGAAGCCGCTGCCGAACTGCCACCACCTGCGAAGCAACGACCACCGCAGGCATCTGATCTGACAGACAACCCGTTCTCTCAGCTCGATGGATTCCCCGTGGGGGATGCTGAAACACAGCAAGTGCAGAGCGCTCCCAGTTTTGACAGTCAGTTCGGAGATCCTGCGGACTGGCGTCCTGCGGCAACCCGTCCGTAGCAGACCTGCGTGGCCACGATCAGACCACGGCAACGCCGGGAAACAGCCACACTCGCTTGCATGATCCCGCCCAGGTGCTGATCATTGGCAGCCGTGGGTTTTCCTGAGCCGTATCTGATTCCGAACAACCAGCAGAAATGCAGCCCCTATGCGTCCAGTTCTCAAGGCCGGCATGATCGGCATGGGCATGATCTTTGACGAGACCTATCGTCCCTTCTTCGAAGCTGTCGCCCGCAAGGGACTGTTCGATCGCAGGTTCGGAGATCTGGATGTGCAGCTGACAGGAGCTGCCACGCGAACCGGAAAGCGTGCAGAAGCATATCAGCAGGCAGCAGCGGATATTCTGCCTCCATTTACAAGTTTTGCAGGGGATGATGCCGCAGCACAGCTGATTGACACCGCCCCCGCTTTCGTCTGCATCGCAACGCCTGACAACCGGCACTTTGAAGCTGCCCGCGACGCTCTGCGGGCCGGAATCCACGTGCTGATTGAAAAGCCATCTGTGCTGTCGCTGGCAGAACTGGATGAACTGACACAGCTCGCTGTTGAGAACAGGGTGCTGGCGCGTGTGGTCTATCACAAACTCCTTGATCCGGACCATAAAAAGCTCCGCACTCTCGTCGTCGACAATGTGCTGCAGCATGTCAATAACGGCTACTGCTCACTGCTGGAACCACGACAGATCTCCGGCCAGCAGTTCGCCGAGTGGATTACAGGCCGAAACCCCGGTACTTATGTGGCAGTGCATTACATCAAACTCATCGACTTCACGTTTGGTGGCCGCCTGAAGACGATCACCTGCACCGGACAGCGCGGGATTGTCGGCCCGGCCGATGGCCCGACATGGGACAGCTGTCAGCTGCGACTGATCTACGAATACGAAGATGGCCGCGAGGCAGCGTTCGATCTGCACACATCATGGGTAACGCCGGATAACTTCCCCGGGTACGTTGAACAGGAAGTGCAGTTCCGCTTCGACAATGGCATCTGGAATGGACACTCCCGACGACGCGGCGTGGAACTGACAGTCGCCGGACAGACACCGCTGCAGCTCAAGAATACGATTAATAACCACTATAACGCCACATGTGTCGAACCGTGGGGCGAACGAACTCAACGCGGTTACGGCGTGGAAGTCATCGAACGCTTCGCCCGGGAAGTTGCTCTGGTGGAGTACGGTGGACCAGCAGCAGAACGCATGGAACGACTGCAGCAGGTGCGCAGCCTGACGTACTCTGATCTGTCCGCAGACCGCCAGGTGGTCGCTGCAGTGGAAGCTATGGAACTGATTCTCGCCGAACAGGCTGCGGGACGTCCTGATCGCGTGGTGCGTTTTGATGGTCATGCCCTGCAGCTGATCTGAACCAGCCCGTGCACCAGCGATAACCGTCCGCTGACAGCAGAATCAGGATCGGCATCAGCGGAGCACGCATACGCGTATCCGTCCAGTACACCAGATGCAGCAGGCAGAAGCCCAGCACGCTCAGCCAGCACCATCGCGGCAGCTGTTGTCGCCATCTGCCTGAAACCAGCTGCAGCAGCAGGCCTGCCCAGAGGAACAGATACCAGACTCCCGGAACGATGACTGACCAGCCCTCCGCATTGGTTGAGGACAGCGCCCAGAAACGCCGCATGCGGAGCAGACAGGCGGCACAGAAACTTTGTGGATCGGACTTCATCGACCGCACCGCATGGCTGTAATACCAGCCATCCAGCAATACTTCATCACCCACATTGACTCCTGCGGCCGCTGCCTGTTCAAGACTGGCCTGCTGCCATCTGTCCAGAGCCTGTCCGTTCCACGGCATCCCCTCACCACCGACAATCACATCCCGATAGAACTCAGGATTGTTCCCCAGTGCCAGTGTGTAACCTCCATGAGTCGTTGCGATGACCCAGCTGCCCAGTACCAGACGATTTCGCACAATCCATGGAGTCACAATGAGCAGCAGGCCCAACAGAAACGTTGCCCACCGGCGACGTCTGCAGTCGGCCACAGGCGGAGCATCAGTTGCCGCAGCAGGCTCGCTGGCGGAGCGCAACATACCGGCTGTCTCCAGCAGCAGAATCAATGCCGCGACGATCAGAATGACCGGCCTGAGCAACACACCAGCCCCGAAGACGAGCCCTGCCGCTGATCCGGACCTGCGCGAGCGGCCAACCGTTCTCAAACCAGCAGTCTGCTCATCATCAGGCAGCAGCAGCAGCCCCCATGCCAGCACTGCTGCACAGAGTGTTTCTGTCATGGGCTGCAGTGAATAACGCAGCAACAGCGGATCCATCGCCACTGCCAGCCCGATCAGCAGGGAACCTCGAAACCCAAAGTTCATCCGCGCTGCCAACCGGATACCCGCGAGCATACACAGCACCGCGCTGATAATCTGAATCAGCAGTACCGCAGCCGCCGGGGCAAGCCCGGCCGCTATCGGGACTGACAGTATCAATGGCAGGAGTGGAGGGCGGAAAGCCGTTGGGCGTCCGGTCCAGGGGCCGGAAAAACTTCCCGTCTGCAACAACGAATGTGCATGCGCCACGTACCCGTCCGCATCCTCCGAGAGCAGCTGTGGCTGACTCCAGCCCCCCAGCAACCGCAGACAGCAGCCCCACAGCAGGAGTCCCCAGAGCAGTCTTGTTGGTATGGTTCCACGCATTACGACCCTGAATACCAATCCCGCAAGTCAGTTCGGCCACTGAAAACTACCGGAATCGCCCCATTTCTGACGACGCTCTTTTCTTCATCGTCACATTTCTGCCAGAATTTGTCAGGAATTTCAGAGAGCCGGCAACTATCGCTCAGTGCAGAGAAGTTGACCCGTGCAACCCCGGCACACTTCTAACCCGGCAGACTTCTGACGACAGGCATTTCCATCATCCTGCTGACAAACAAGTCATCGTGAATACAACCGCCACACTGACTCCTCAGGGATTGTACCTCAAACCCGAGGGATGGCTGCGCACCGTTGTGCGCAGTCGCCTG
>JALRDR010001087.1 GCA_023262145.1 Planctomycetaceae bacterium
AGGTGCGCACTGGATGCTGACGGGACGTTTCGGAGCCACCTCAGTTGCGAAGCAGATTCGTTACCCGTCGCTGGGGGCGTGCATTTCCCGGCTCTGCGGTCCGAATCAGCCGGGGGTACCGGCTTATGTGGGACTTCCATCTGCAGAAAGTGTGTATTTGTTTCCCGGTTATCACGGGGCAGCTTATCTGGGCGGGGCCTATGAACCGTTCGACGTCAATCGAGAGAAGAAGTACCTGCACCACACCTACAAGGCGAGCGTGGAAAGTCCGCCCAGTTTTCGTATCAACGGTAGCGTGGATGAAGCGAGAGCGCGGGAGCGGAGTACTCTGATGGCCTCGCTGGATCGTCTGCGTCGTGACGTGGATCACAGCGGCATCATGGAGACGATGGATGCGCATCATCAGTCGGCGTTGTCGCTGGTCTTTGGCGGCACGGCGATGAAGGCATTCGACATGACTCAGGAATCGCCTGAGACGGTGGAGCGTTACGGACAGAATCCATGGGGCCAGTACACGCTGATGGCACGGCGGCTGGTGGAGGCGGGTGTGACATTTGTGACGGTGGACATGCCGCACTGGGATCATCATTCGTCGCTCGTGGAAGGGCATGCTCCGAATATGCGCGTCATGGATCAGTGTGTGGGCGCGCTGATGCAGGATCTGATTGACCGTAGTATGCTCGACGATGTGCTGGTTCTGGTGATGGGTGAATTCGGGCGAACACCGCGGATCAATCAGGGGCAGCCGGGAATACCGATTCCGGGTCGGGATCACTGGGGCGATGCGTTTTCGGTGATGCTGGCGGGGGGTGGCCTGAAGCAGGGGGTTGTGATCGGCGAAACGAATTCGAAGGCGGAGTTTCCGGTAGAGCGGGAAGTGGCGCCGCACGATCTGCTGGCGACGGTGTATCGCGTGATGGGCATTGATCCGGCGACACACTTCCCGGATTACTCCGGTCGCCCCGTGGCGCTCACAGACCAGCCGCAGGGCATTCGCGAGTTGTTCTGAATCCGGCGAGCTTCCGTGTTCGGCTTTCATTCGCAATGGGTACTGTTGATCGGGTAGATTATCCGCAGACGTCCCTGCACTTTCCTGCGCTGTTGGCTGAATGCAGCATGCTCTTCCGCAATTGTCATCTGAACGCTGTTTTTCTCGGAATGCTGATCAGCATTCCTGCGGGACCGGTGACCGCAGCAGCTCCGCTGCAGTCGCCTG
>JALRDR010001130.1 GCA_023262145.1 Planctomycetaceae bacterium
ACTGTTTGCGACAGGGTGTACGCTGGGATTGGATTTGGAAAAACAAAAGCAGGTGCAAAAGTGCGAGCCCTCATTGATGTTCGCAGAAACAGTTGTAACTCTTGCCGAATCTGTGACGTCGAGTATCACGTTTTCCCAGAACGTGTTGCCACTGAGTGTTGTTCTAGTTGCAGGTAGCCGAACCATTGTCGATTGAGCTTCAGGGTCATCCTTCACATTCAGCGAAGGATGACCCTTATTCATTTGGGGAAGATTCCACGTCAGCGGTGCCGCCAATTTTAAATTGAAGTTTCTCGGAGGGAGTCAGACTGCGAACTTTTGGAAGCCCTTCGAGCGGATTAGTGGACCAAAGTTCGTCCGACAAGCGGTGTGGGCGGAACCAATGTCTATCTCTGCTGGTGACAGTTTTGTTTCGCTCGACCTCAGGGACGAATACTTCGTGGCTTGAGATTGGGATGTGTGTCGATTGCGGGGGGCTGGTGAAGTCGTAAAGCCATAAATCACCCTTATTGGTGATCGCGGCGAATTTTGTGGTGGAATATTTCTGAAGCGATCTTAGTGGGGGAAGGTTGGTAAGCACGCGCACTTGCGTTGCTGCATTGGGATCGGCCGGAGCAGTGGACAAGACGACGGTTTGTTGATCAGTAGTCTGGCATACTAGTTGATTCTCCTGCGTAAACACCGCACTGAAGACTTGGTGCTTTTCAAGAATCAAGCTCTGTACTTTAAGATTCGCTGTGTCGTAAGTTACAATACGTGTGGAGCGGTCAGTGTCGTCGGTAGCGAAGAACGCAATCCGGCTTCCTGATTCATGCCAAACCGCACTTTCCAGGTTGCTGCCGATTCTTTTCCACGGAAGCAATTCTTCATCTCGTGCATGTTCAACAGAAATTGCGGTGACAAAAGCGTGACCTTCATTGGAGATCCACGCAAGATGTTCGCCGTCAGGCGATGGAAGAATAGTGAATGACTGCCATTCCGATTTTGGCTGAGGGGGCAGGATGGGTGTGGTAGTGCCGAGAGAGTGGTTATAGAAAGAAAGATCGTGTTCATTGCTGATGAGGTAGAGTGAATCTTTATCTGGCGAATCCGCGGTGCGCGATATGCCGGCGTTGGTTAATTGTCGGGGGGGCGAAATTTGATTGGAAACAGCGTCCCAGGTGACCATGTTTCCGTCAGCGTCCAATGAGGCGATCAGGTCTGATTCCGATAAGGAACTTGTATTAATGATTCGTGATTCGTGCCGAATTGGTGTGGTTCGGAACACCAGATCTGCGTGAGGATCACGTTCCAGTGTATCAAGATCTGTAACTTCGACGCCAAATTGTACGGACTCTACAAACATGGTTTTCTGCGCATTATCAATGCGAAGTGAGACCGGATTACCGGACACGCTTATTGCGGTGGCCGTCTCCGGGGATGGGCTTTCAGCGGAGTAGCCCCAGACTTCACGTCGAGTTCGGTCTGATCTGGTCTGCGCGACGTTCATGCTCGGTTCCACGCGATCTTCAATCGTGAATAGGTTCTGGTCAGAGCAAACGATCGCGACAACTGCATGTTTGTGAATCTGGTGTGGAGTTACTTCAGAGAGAGTCCATTGCTGCAATCCTTCACTGGTACCGATAAACAGCGAATTGGAGTCACTGGAAAATGCGGCATGTGCCTCTGTTGAGTTGACTGGGGGGTGATGCAGAACGGCTGATTTTGTCTGCAGATTAACGAGTGCGATTCCACAGGTGGACGAGTTTGAGTATGCCACTATTGACTCACCATCCGGGGAAAAACAGATTGAGTCAAAGGGTTGATTCGGAAGGAGAACTTCTCGAGGTTTCTCAGGGGCGGCCAATTCCTGGCAGAGCAAATTTCCGTTCGCGTAAAGGACGGCAAGGTGTGTACCTGTGGATGAAAACTGCAGGGCTAGCACCGCAGACCCTGTGGGTTTTATCAGGAGCAGATTTTCATTCGAAATGCAGTCTCGCAGGAGTACGCTTCCATCGTGCGTACCGAACGCAAAAGCACTGCCATCTGGTGTCGTTGCCGGAGTTGCGGTCAGTGAGAACGCAGTATTTGATTGTGTCAGCACGAGTGTTGGGAGACTTGATCCAGGCAGGCACTCGTACAGATGGCTATCGGCTCCCACAAAACATGGAATGTTGCTGGCGGTTGTTGAGAGCCTCCAGACCCTCTCGAGGGCATTTTTCATTTCTATTGCCGCAGCTGGATTGAGTACGGGTGTTGGGATGTTCTGAAGGGCGTTTTCCTTCACGATGGTGCTGACTCGCTGGTCATGCGGGCTGAGTGAAGAAATGGATCCGGGGAAAGAACGTTGCCTATTCAATGTGCCCAGTTCTACAGGCGTGACCAATCGGTGAAGAATCGGGAAGCGAATGAGTCTGTTTGAGTTGTGGTCAAAAGCAAGTTCAGGCAGATCGGTACGCAATTGCTCGTTATCGGAAATCAAGTTTGTCACATGGGCGGGAGTACGACTCCAGACGGTAAGCTTTCCGGAGCTTTCCGCAGTGAGAAGGTGAGAGTTGGATAACCAATATGAACCAACTGCTCTTTCTCGTAATGGGATTCTAAATTGCCTGTAATCTCCCAGTTCCGGGTTCAATATGCCGCCGGTCGGTTTGACGATGTGGCTCTTATGAGGAGAGAAAAACTCAAGTAACGCTATTTGAGTCCGGTCTGGAGAGATGCTGATCTGTCTCGTTCTGCTTGCTCCCTGCATGATTCCCCAGGGGCGGAGCGAAGTCTGGTCAAGAAGGAGGGTCGAGCCTTGCGTTGTAGTGACGAACATGGTGTTTGTGTTGCGTGATGTGCCGGGCTGCGCAAACGTCCAGTCGTTGGTTTTGATTTCGCGAAAACTACTTTGTTCCAGCAGTGTTGGTTTTTTTTTGTCGTGAGTTATGAGGACCCGAGATCCTGGCAAGCAGAATACGCGACTGCCATAACGGGAATTACTGTCCTGCTGAATAACCGTTTTCAGCTCCGGATCTTTGCCTTGTTGGAGTACGTAGACTTGACCCAGGCTCGTGACGGCGATGATGTCGCCGGAATCATTGCAGTCAAAGTCACTGATCGATGCAGGTAGGGCCTTGCTCTCCAGTTGCGTACCATCAGCGTCGAATCGGTTCAGATTGCTTCCATCCGTCAGGATAAGCTGATGTTGGGTTCTGCAAATGGTCATGGGCCATTCTCCACTCAGAGAATGCAGTCGTTTGAGTGTGGTTGTTGTTTCC
>JALRDR010001193.1 GCA_023262145.1 Planctomycetaceae bacterium
TGCTGCGGGCTGGACTGGTCTGCGGCGACTGTTCGCTTTTGCGGAAGCGAATGCCGGCGAATACTGGGAAGTTCCTTTATTGAATGATGCCGTGGCTGAAACTGCCGGCAGCAGCAGGGGAGATGAAGTCGACCTTGAGCACCTGTTTGGCGATGAGCAGGGTGCAGAGGACGAGTTGTTTGAAGCAGCCTGGGAAAACGTGACGTACCGCGATTCCACGGACGATGGTAATGCCTCAGACACCATGGATGATGGCATGACACCGGGCAACACGGAATTCGAAATCCTCTACCGGAGGGTTGAGCCGCGTCTGAAGTTTCTGCATACGATGGGATCCCTGTGGGGAATTGCTGCCGTGTGGGTCTCTCGCCAGACTCAGCTGGATCTGTCAGATGCCGGTTGCAGGGCTGTTCTGAAGGAGTGGTTGAGCGCGATTCGTGGCCGACTACAGGGCCTGGGCGAACTGGTTCGGGAGGTTCGTGACCATCAGATTGAGGTAACAGCCTCGGGTGTCGAAGGCAACATCGAATACGACGTGCAGCTGCAGTTTCGTTTTCTGCTGATGCAGAATGCTCTTTCCACATCGGTGGAATTCCTGATGGCGGAGCGGCTCATTGCGGCCGTGATCGCAGAGCCTCCCTCCGGAACGGAATCCGGCGAGACACTGGATCACCACATTTCCGGAATGCTGACATCGCTGTTCGCGGGAGACCGCGAAGCTGCTCGACACTGCTTCCCGGAGTTTTGCAGCGATCTCCGCAAGCGACCACTGCTTTACATCCCGTTTGAAAATGGAGGGCAGCCGGTCGCGATTCTGCAGGCACGGACATTGCAGGCAATCCTCCGTGTTCTGCTCAGCCAGTTCCCGCGACAGGGGATGCTCCTGGAAACCTATCAGTTGCTCAGGCTGACACTGATTGTGGAACGCAATCTGCGCCCACCGGGACAGGCGGTCACTGAATTCGATCGTCTGTTTCGAATTGGACTGAGCAACTGTGTGGAGGCAATTGTTCATTCCGGGGCGAATGCGGATGAGAGTGTGGTCTTTGAGCAGTTGCGCGAGTTTACTCAGGAATGCCGATATCTGTGGCGGCAGCACAGCAGTTCAATGCGGTTGTCGATTGTTGAGGATCTGCACGACGTTCGTTTCGCCGAGGATGTGCGGCTGTTCATAGAAACCTACGGAGAGGAGCTTTTCCACGCCAGGATGCTCACCCTCGGGAATGCTCGAGCGATCCTGCACCACGGTGCTGAGGTCATGTTTAACGAGCTCGAAGAGATGGTACGGCCCATTCAGCAGGTACAGATCCTGGATGACATCGAGAACGGAGTGATTGATGCTGAAGCTGCTGCAGAGCTGATTGAGTTTGTACTGGAATGTGTCGTTGATAACTTCGATCGATTTCTGGAGTACAACACCACCACGACTTATTCTGATTATGGCAGTCGCCTTTACTGTCTGCTGGATTTCCTCCGCGTGGAGGTCCTTTATGATCGATTTGAGTGGAACTGGATTCCATGGCAGGTGACTCAGGATACGCTTGAGCAGGCAGGACGTTCATCACTTGCCGATCGAATGATTGACTATGTGCAGGATGAGACGCGCGGTCAGGCTGAAGACCTTGTCGAACAGCTGCAGGATCTGGAAAAGAAGTACGGAGTGCAGTTGCCATCCCTGCATGATCGTGTGCACGAACGCATTCTGGGTGCCATGACGCAGAATCGACTGGCGTCGCTGGTTTATCGTTCCTGCCCGGAAGCGGAGGGGCAGACGCAGGACTCAGCTGCAGCAAATTTTGTCCGGCTCCGCAGCGAACTCAGCCAGTTCATGAAAGGTCGGAATGGTTCGGGAATTGAACCACCGGAATGGATGCAGCGTCTGGCGACTGAGGTGGAACGTGCCAAGGACGTGCGGCTTGCCGGGCTGACGGAATCCCTGTCTGAAGGGGAGTTTCGCAGCCTTTCCACAGCAGAGATTGAGGAGCAGCTGGAACAGATTCGCGAAGACGAGGGTCCTTTGTCGGCAGCACTCTGATCTGCTGCAGTGGCCACCGGCACCCTGGAATAAGTGGTTCGATGCGGATGCAGTTTCCACTCGACCACTGCAGCGGCGACTGCTGAGCGCGTGCTCTGGTACCACTCGTCGTCCCCTGTTCCCGGTCTTCCGTTGTCCCGGTGTGCATTCCCTTATCCGCAGTGTATGTGACAAGGGAGTGCAGTCTGCGAGCTCTCTCTGCGAGCTCTCAGGGGCCAAGCATGATAAAGGTCATCAGATCGCGGACATCCGGTTTCTGGAGTTTGTCCAGCAGGCCGTCCGGCATGAGAGAGAGCCCGGTATCACGGCTGTCCTCAATGTTATCGCGGGCGATCGTGACCAGTTCCCGGTCGGTCTGTACAACGATGGACTGTTCTGTGGAGGAAACGATGACTCCGGTCACGATGCGGCCATCTGTCAGAGCGATGACGGATGTGGTGTACTGCCGCGGGACAACTGCGCTGGGATCGACGATATTGATGAGCAGGTAATCAAGATTGGATCTGTTGGCCCCCGTCAGGTCCGGTGCCAGCTGCTTGCCTTCACCGAAGAGTCGATGACAGGATGCGCAGGACTTGCGAAACACTTCTGCTCCGTTCTGAGGGTTGCCGGCCGCAACTGTTGCGGGTGTGAGGTATTGTTTCCATTCTTCAATTGCC
>JALRDR010000076.1 GCA_023262145.1 Planctomycetaceae bacterium
ATCACAAGATGATTTTGAAGGAGCCGCGTGTTGGTGGTGCCTGGACGTGGCATCAGGATTACGGGTACTGGTACAGCAACGGGTGTTTGTTTCCGGACATGGCCAGTTGCATGATTGCCGTCGACAAGGCGACAAGGGAAAACGGGTGCCTGCAGGTTCTGCGGGGATCTCAGCGGATGGGTCGAGTGGATCATGTCCGCTGTGGGGACCAGACGGGGGCTGATCCCGAGCGGGTTCAGGCGGCTTGTGCACGCATGGAACTTGTTCATGTGGAGCTTGATCCTGGTGATGCTGTGATTTTTCATGGCAATCTGCTGCACCGGTCTGATCAGAATCGCAGCCAGGATCCTCGCTGGGCCTTTATCTGCTGCTATAACACACGCAGTAACAGTCCGATCAGGGAAGGCCGACATCCGCTGTATACACCCTTGCAGCGGCTCAGTGATGATGCAGTCAGGACTGTTGGGAAGCAGCATCTGCAACGTCTGCTGGATGCAGAGTCACGGACCCCCGGAATCCTCAAGTGAAGTTTCGGCAGCAGACTGCGGTGGAGAGAAACGGGAGATCAGGTGCAAAGCGGTGATTCACTTGCCGACAGGCTTCGAGAGGCTGCAGTTGCACAGGGACTGGATGGCATCGGCATTGCTCCAGCCGTGACACCCGTCGGTTATCATCGACTGTTGCGGTGGCTGGACCAGAAGTATCACGGTGAGATGTCATGGATGGAGCGTCGTCGCGAAACGGCGGAGCATCCGGACTCCATGCTGCGTGGTACTCGCAGCGTCATTGTGGCGGCTGTGAACTATTACAGTTCCAGTCCTGATTCCTCCATCGGACGCTACTCACGCTACGTCCATGGCGTGGAGGACTACCACAGTGTGCTCAAACGCAGGCTGAAGCCGCTGGCAGATCTGATTCGTGAGGAATTTCCACACGAGCGGACTCGAATTGTGGTGGATTCTGCACCCTTGCTGGAACGCGATTTTGCGCAACTTTCCGGTCTGGGCTGGATTGGCAAGAACACGATGCTGATCAGTCGTCAGCTGGGCAGTTGGTTCTTTCTGGGGGCGATTCTGACAACTGCAGAATTGCCTGCAGATACCGAGCATATGCAGAGTTTCTGCGGCACCTGCACGCGTTGCCTGGATGCCTGTCCAACCGACGCATTCCCGGAGGCCGGTGTGCTGGATGCCCGGCGCTGCATCAGTTATCTGAACATTGAACTGCGGGAGCAGATGATTCCTGCTGACCTGCGAGAGGGGATGGGGGAGTGGCTGTTTGGTTGTGATGTCTGTCAGGAGGTCTGTCCGTGGAACCGATTTGCACCGGACACGCAGATTTCAGAATTTCAGCCCGGGGAGACCGGAGGGCTGCTGGATGCGCGGCAGCTGCTGCGGTTGACGGAGTCTGAATTTGCCCGGCATTTCAGGGGAACACCAATGCAGCGCAGCGGAGTCGAGGTGCTCCGACGCAATGCTGCCATTGTTCTTGGAAACCTGCGGGATCGGTCCGCTGAGGGTGATCTGCTGCAGGCTTTGTCAGACCCTTTTCGGCAGGTCCGCATGGCTTCGGCATGGGCATTATGTCAGCTGGGGGAACCGCATTGTTTGAATGCGGTACAGCTGGCAGCGGAGGGGGAAGCGGACAGGGAGGTAGCTGCGGACATGCGGCGATCGCTGGCGGACGCCTCCAGCTGAACCTGTTGCAGTTGATCTGACCGCTGCGGACTGAATTCCCGTGAAACATCGCCACGCGAATTCCGGGGACAGTGTGAGCGGGGATGGTGCGTCTCCGGGAGGATGTGTTAAGATCAGTCGACAGGGAATTACCGCAGCTGAGTCGGTTCTGAACTGATCGAGTGGCTGGACGGAACTGAACAGAGACTTTCTTGCTGGTTCGAGGCTATGGGACGCGATTTCGAAAACAGAAAACATGCGATTTTCAAGACAGCTGCGCAGAAATCAAAGCTGTATTCCCGGTACGGGAAGCAGCTTTATGTTCTGGCCAAGAACGGAGGGGCAAGTCCGGAGAACAACCCGGCACTGAAGCACCTCATTGAACGCGCCAAGAAGGACCAGGTACCGGCCCACGTCATCGAGAAGGCCTGCGAGAAAGCAGCCGGGGTTGGTGGCGAAGATTTTGTGACGGTTCGGTATGAGGGATTCGGTCCCGGTGGCTGTTCGGTGATTGTTGACTGTCTGACGGACAACAATAATCGCACGATCACCGATGTGCGCAGTGCCTTTACAAAGGCCGGTGCGAGGCTGGGGGCTTCCGGTTCCGTGGCCCATATGTTTGATCATCTGGCGGTGCTGGGATTGGCCGGTGACAATGGCGATGTCGTCCTGGAAGCTCTGCTTGAGCATGATATCGATGTTGAAGACGTTGAATGTGAAGAGGGCCGAATCCGAGTCTTTGCGAAGGCAAGCGAGTTCTATCGGGCCAAAACGGCGCTGCAGGAGAGCTTCCCTGATACGGAATTGGACGTGGCAGAGATCACGTTCATTCCTCAGGATCGCCGTGATGTGACCGGGGAAGATGTCGCGGCATTTGAAAAGCTGATGACATTGCTCAATGACTGTGAGGACGTCCAGGAAATCTATCACAACGCCCGAATTGTGTCTGAGGACGAAGTTGGCTGAGGTTCACCGAGACTTTTCGGAGAGGGAACAGGCATGAACTGGATCCGGGAAAAGCGCAGGCGACCCATTGGTTCTGACTGTTGCTTCAGACCAGGCGTTCCAGTCTGTTTCCGGTTCCTTGCCGGCAGTCTTTTGCTGGTGCTTCCTGTTCTGGCCGCTGCTGCCGCTGCTCCAGCAGACCAGGCTGTTGCCAGTGCTGTCCTGTCACCACAGGAGGCGGCGGCTCAGGTTGATCAGATTTTTGCGCGAACATGGGCTGCTGCTGGCGTGCAGCCTGCTCAATCAGCCAGTGATGCTGAGTTTGTGCGGCGACTTTATCTGGATCTGGCCGGACGTATTCCCTCGGTTTCTGAGGTCCGTGCGTTTCATGCAGAGCCCGCAGACAGCCGACGTGCGAATCTGGTGGAGCACCTGCTGGACCGCCCGGCTTTTGTCAGACACTTCACGATCCTCTGGAGAAATGCATTAATTCCTGAGGCGCGGACAGCGCCGCAGTTGCGTGGTCTGATGCCGGGATTTGAGGCATGGTTATGGACCCGGTTCTCCGACGGAGTTCCTTATGACCAGATGGTCAGAGAGCTGATTACGGCATCGCCTGACCCCGGGCCGCAACAGGGCCTGGTGCTTCGTCGGGCCAGTTCGCCGGGGGCGTTCTATCTGGCGCGGCAGTTGCAGCCGGAAAGTCTGGCCACCGGAATGTCGCGGGCATTTCTTGGGGTCCGACTGGATTGTGCTCAGTGTCACGACCACCCATTTGATTCGTGGAAGCAGGATCAGTTCTGGGGTCTGGCCGCGTTTTTTGCCGAGCTGCGTCCGGCATCCACCGAGCCTGCTCAGATGCAGATGCTCAGCGGTCGACCGGGGTTGCGAGAGATTGAGGTTGGCGCCACCGGGCGTACGATCCTGGCCACATTTCCGGATCAGGATCATCCGGCAGCGTCGGATTCCGGCCTGCCACGCGAGCAGCTGGCAGAGTGGCTGACACGTGCTGAGAACCCGTGGTTCTCAAGGATGGCGGCAAACCGGCTCTGGGGAATCTTCATGGGACGCGGAATCGTGCACCCTGTGGACGATTTTTCGGATCTGAATCCGCCATCGCATCCGGAGGTACTTGATCTGCTCGCTGAGCAGCTGGTGGCTCATGACTTTGATTTGCGGTTTCTGATTCGCACAATCACATCGACTCGCGTGTATCAGTTGAGCAGTCGTCAGTCGCATGATTCCCAGGAAGATGCTCAGATGTTTGCTCGCTCAACACTCCGAGGGCTGACTCCTGAACAGCTCTTTGACAGCCTCGCTGAGGCGACTGGATTTTATCAGCCATACCGCAGTGAGAATCCGTTTGTGATTGACACGGAGAGTCCGCGAGGCAGATTTCTGACATTGTTTGAGGACGAAGTCAGCTCTGCGCAGGAAAAAGAAACGACAATTCTGCAGGCCCTGGCGATGATGAATGGTGAGTTTGTGGCTGCGGCGACTCGTCCCAGTGCCGGGCAGACCCTGACCGCGACTCTGCGATTTCCGGTAATTGATGATCGGGAGCGAATTGAGATGTTGTTTCTTGCAGCCTTAAGTCGCAGCCCTTCGCCCATCGAGCTGGCAGAAGTGGAATCGCTGTTGCAGGAAGCAACAGCGGCAGAAGCACGCGATGAAATCCTTGCAGATCTGTTCTGGGCATTGCTGAATTCGTCAGAGTTTCTGTTGAACCACTGATGGGCACAACTGCGGGAATGCCGGTTGTTCAGAGAGAGTGCAGGACCGGGAGCTGAACCATGACAAATTGGAACGGGGGAATGATGCAAAGTCGTCGGCAATTGCTCAGACAGGCTGCACTTGCGTGCTCAGCGGGATCAGCTTCCGGCTGGTTTCCTGCTCTGGCAGACGAACTGCTCA
>JALRDR010000123.1 GCA_023262145.1 Planctomycetaceae bacterium
CTCACAGTGAACGTGAAACCGCTGAGCTGGTTCACGTCTCGCGAAATTTCTATGGAGTCCTGAGCGTTGTGCGGGAGGATTCCGACGTGTCCTATGACTGGGATATGAACCTGCTTCCCCCCCGACTCGTGCTGACTCACGGACAGATCGACCATGGCTTCCAGTTCGACGATGATTACTGGTCAGGGCAACCGACAACTTATTACGGCGAACAGACGGGGATCGGTGTGGCAGTTGAGGAGATGCGCAGTCAGCGGGCAGCGGCCACTGACAGCCAGCTGCGTGTGGGTGTCATCGGGCTGGGAACCGGAACCATGGCGGCGTGGGGCAAGTCAGGTGACTATTTCCGATTCTATGAAATCAACCCCGCTGTCATCGAACTCAGCGGCGAACGCGGAATCTTCAGTTATCTGCGTGACAGTGCGGCGGAGGTTGAAGTTGTCGAGGGCGACGCACGAATTGTGCTGGAACGAGAGCTGGCCCGGAATGACAGCGGGGAATTCGACGTGCTCGCGGTGGATGCATTCAGCAGTGATGCGATCCCGGTACATCTGCTGACTGCAGAATGCGGGGAACTGTACCGTCAGAGCCTGCGCTCCGGAGGAATTCTGGCAGTCCATATTTCCAATCGATTTCTTGATCTCGAGCCCGTGACCAGGGCTCTTGCTGATCAACTGGGCTGGCATGCAGTGCTGCTGGATACACTGGACGACGACGCTTCCGGAGTCTATGGAGCCACATGGGTGCTGATTTCCGAACAGGATCTGAGTACAACGTCGGAACTGGTCAGCGGTCATCCGGATGCCCGTCCGCTGCGGGGCCCGGGGCTGCTCTGGAGCGACGACTATTCCGGTCTGTGGCAAGTGCTGGACTGGTAAGCAGCTGGACGAGCGGCCGTGGAAGTTTCCGCCCCGAATTACGTCCGGAAGTCGATATTGCTGCGATTCCCCGTTTATCAGTAGCATCCGGCAGAATCTGCCGCTGTGTCTCCGGATAACAAAAATGCCGGCTGGAACTTGCATGTTCACTGCCGGCCTCATCTGAGCAGCGGGTCAGTGGGATCGGGATCAGCCATCCGGAAAGAAAGAAACTCTGACGCCGGCGCGGCATTCTGCTGCGTCAATTCGTGTGGGAGCAAGGGAATGTCCACTGTAATTGCCGCTTTGCTCACCACATTGCTGACGAGCGGTCTGACTTCAGTTGTCTCTCATCGGTTTACGATTGTCGGTGGAGCCGCTGCTGCGGTTCTGTTTCTGATGTTCGGCATATTCAGTCGACGGGCCACGCTGCATCCAACGTTTCTGGCCGGTGCCGCCGTGATGTGCATGATCACAGTGCTGTCCGCAGACATTCTGGGCAGTAATCTTCCCGGAACAGTACATGTGGCCTCCTGCTATCTGGCCCTGTGTGCTCTTGCGATTTCATCGGAAGACCTCGCGATTTTCTGCCGGCAGGTCGTCACCTTCAACAGTGCGCTGCTCACTGCGCTCATTCTGGGACAGGTGATTATCAACCCCGAGCTGCGGTCATGGTCAATCTGGAGCCCGGCCGGAGCTTCGAATCAGATGGCAGCACTGATTAACATGGGACTGCCGCTGGTGCTCATGCGCATTCATGATACTCGCGGCGTCTGGCGGCTGAGCTGGCTCATGATGCTCTTTCTGAACTGCGTGGCAGTGATCTGTGTGATGTCCCGGAACGGCGTCGGCAGCATGCTGATTATTCTGACTGCCTACACCCTGTTCAATCATAAGAGGTTGTCGCTGGTGCTTGCCGGAACAATCGTCGTGATCTTCGGGTCTGCCGAAAGTATCATGCGGCTTCCTTTTGTCTATCAGCTGCTGCTGAGGTTTCGAATTGTGGGATATCAGCCGGGAACTCCGCGGGCACTCATCTGGAGAATCGCCTACCAGCATGTGGAACAAAGCCCGTGGATTGGAGTCGGCCCGGGGTTTGCTGAGGAGAAACTGTCAGTGATCGATATTTATCACTGTCACAACAATATCATGCATGTGGCGATGGAAACCGGACTGCCCACCGCATTGATCTTTTCTGCAATGATGGTTGCGCTGCTGCTGCTGCCTCTGCGGCATCTGACCAGCGACCGGCGGATGTTCATCAGCACTCTGCCGATTCTGGCCTATTTCTCTTATTCGTGGACCGGTTATCCACTGGGCCTGCCCGCCGGCACACTGCTGCTGGCGATGTGTGTGAATGAAGCGCGGCTGCAACAGCGGCGAGTTGCGGCCGAACAACTTCTGCGACGGACCGAATACAGGAGTGTGTCCGTGGCCGCAAGACCTCGCTGGATACCAACGCGGATCTGAACTGCTGCTGCTTCACCCTCTCCCGTTGTGAAAACTTCATGATCTCGATTCCCCAGCCCGTGTTTGTTGTGGGCAGCTGGCGTTCCGGCACCACAATTACGGCCAAGCTGCTGAACCATCTTCCCGGCGTCTGCATTGCCAAGGAGACGGGGTTCATTACGGAGTCACTGCATCTGCTGCAGCAGGTTCCGGCGGCTTCAGCACTCACGCCGCTGCTGGCGCAGGTGAATTCGTGGCTGCAGACAAACGGCTGGGCCGGACGAGTGACGATCGGCGGATTTCGAGACTTCTGCAACCACTCAGGGCTCCACGGCCCACGGGCATTTCTGTACTACGTCTGGACGCTCGACTGTACGCAACCGTTCCGGGAATTACGGTTTGTGGGTGACAATACTCCGCTGTATGTGCTGGCTATCCCACAACTGCTGGAAATGCTCCCGGATGCACGCTTCATTCACGTGGTACGCGATCCGCGGGATGTTGTCTGTTCCACACTGGATCTGCGGTTTGGCGCCCACAATGCCCTCGTGGCTGCGCTGGAGTGGAATAGTTGCCTGGGGGCGTGGCTGATGGCGGAGCGGTATCTGGATGCAGGAGTATTTACGTCCTTTCGCTACGAAGATCTCTGTTCCGCTCCGGCTGCCGTGATGCAGCAGCTGTCAGAATTTCTGGAATGTCCGGATGGGGCTGCGGAGGCAGCACTTGAACGCCAGATGCGGACTCCCGCCGCATCTTCCGAGTTCAGCAAGGTCGCCGAATCGGCTCACCACCGCAATCTGAGCAATCCGCTGTCGCCCGCACGTGTAGGGCGGTACCTGAAGAGCCTGAGTGCAGAACAGATTCGTGAGATCGAAGTCACGGCCCGCAGCGGGATGCTGGCGTATGGTTACGAACCGCAGGCAGCAGGACTGCACCCGCTGGCGACAGAAGATCGCGGCCGGATCCTGCAAGCGATGATTCGCGATCTGTGTCGCAGGCTGCTGTTCCGGATTCGCGGCCGTTGAACGCAGCGCCATGAGCAGCCAACAAAAGCGAGCGCCTGCATACGCACCCGCTGTGCCCTGCTGGCTGCCGTGCCCTGCTGGCTGCTGTGCCCTGCCCACGGAATGCAACCTGTGGGAACCAAAAAAGTGGGACCGGCAGGATTCGAACCTGCAACCAAGGGATTATGCTTACCACCACGACTTTCGCCGCCCCTTTCGGGTTCGTGGTCTGGACCATCCCTTCACGAACTTCAGCGCCGCAAATGCCGCGAACAGTATCTGCTGTTCGCGAACTTCGCGATCACGACGAACGTGTCTGCCGTCTGGCCTCTACACCTTCTGTCAGCGTTTCAAACAAGAAACACACACAGCTTGGCTCGGGATTGGCAGTTCGGTCTGCAGCTGCAGACGCGAAGTGAGCGTTCCCCGAATTTGACAGATTCTACTTCTGATGATCCTGCGTGATTCAGGAACTCATCAGAGGCAACCCAGTCAGCGTTACCATACGAGCCGCATCCGCACCACAGTCGTCCGTCGGGACGCCGGGCTGACACTGGACTCTGCCACATCAGACCTCTGCAACAGCAGGCTGCTGTGGGAGAACAGTGCCATGGACGAAATTCGGACAGGTATTGCCGCTTAAGTCCCCTGCTCTGACCGTTGAGCTACGATCCCATGCCATCAGCATAGTACTTTTGCCGCCTTGTGTCGTCGCTGGCGGTGTTCTGCCGGGTTGGTTTTCCGAATTCTGCAGCCGACGGACGCCTGATCCGATGAATCCACTCAGTCAGTCCGCCAATGCAGTCTATGATGCGGCTGGCTGGACGCCAGCAGTCCGTAATTGCAGGTGAAGTTGCCATGCGGGCCTGAAACAACAACCGGAATCAGGAATGATGCCTCATCGTCGTGAACAGTTGCCTGAGAAGACCTGCTGCCACTGCGGGCTGCCATTCCGGTGGCGTAAACGCTGGGCGCGAAACTGGCAGGAGATTCGTTACTGCAGTGAACGCTGCCGCCGCAGTCGCAGTCATGTCCGCAGTCCCGCAGATACGGCATCTCGCTTGTCGCAGGAAGGCCAGCACTGATGCCGCATACGATTCGTTCGCTGATCTCTGATCTGCCACACCATCTGCAGGAACGCTGCCGGCTGCTGTCAGCGGACACACGGCCTGCAACCGGTGCGGAATTTGTCCTCTACTGGATGTGCACTGCGTTGCGAATGGATGAAAACCCGGCGCTGGATACCGCGAAGTGTCTGGCTGAGCAGCTCGGTCGGCCACTGCTGATCTATCACGGAGTCTCAGAAACCTATCGCTATGCATCGGACCGCCATCACATGTTTATTCTGCAGGGCGCCCGCGATGTGCAGGCCGCCTGCCGTAAACAGGGGCTGACACTGGCGACTTTTGTGGAGCAGCGAGGCGAGCGTCCGGACTGGCTGCTGCGACTTGCCGATCGTGCTGCCGTGGTGGTGACGGAAGAAATGCCCACCGCGCCGGTGTCGCTGTTTCGAAGTGCTCTGGCCAGTCGCACACGGACTCCGCTGCTTGCCGTTGATACAGCCTGCATCGTGCCGGTGCAGTCAATTGGTCGACCCTTCGAACGAGCCTATCAGTTCCGCGAACACGTGGTCGACGAGCTGGAGTGGCGAATCGTGCAGCCATGGCCGGCAATGCAGGTTCCGGTACAGGCCGTTCCCATGGAGCAGATTGGGTTCCAGCCGGTCGATCTGCAGCAGACCGATCTGGCAGAGCTGATTTCTGCGTGTGAGATAGACCATGCAGTGGCTCCGGTCCCGGATACTCCGGGGGGATTTCTGGCAGCCGACCGCCGCTGGAATCAGTTTTTGAAGCAGGGATTAAGCGGTTACGCCGCGAAGCGAAACAATCCGCTGCAGGACGGCGTCAGTCGCATGTCGGCGTATCTGCATTACGGCATGATTTCACCATTCCGAATGGCGCGCGAGGCGGCGGCCCGAGGTGGCAATGGCGGAGAAAAATTTCTGGATGAACTGGTGATCTGGCGCGAGCTGGCATGGTCATTCTGTTTTTATCGGCCGGATCATGAGCTGTGGTCGGCATTGCCGGAATGGGCACGCACGACTCTGCAGCAGCACGCTGCTGACAGGCGATCAGAGGTGTTCAGCTGGGAGCAGCTGGCACGCGGCAAAACGGGCGACACCCTCTGGGATACAGCGCAGCAGTCGCTGCTTGTGCATGGCGAGCTGCACAATAATGTGCGGATGACATGGGGCAAGGCGGTCCTGCAGTGGACTGAGTCTCCGCAGCAGGCTCTGAGGATGATTTCTGACCTCAATCACCGTTATGCGCTGGATGGTCGCGATCCGTCTTCATGGGGAGGCCTGCTCTGGTGTCTGGGTCAGTTCGATCGACCGTTTCGTCCGGAGACACGGGTGCTGGGGACGGTGCGCACTCGTCCGACTCAGGAACATGCGCAGCGACTGAATGTGCAGGAATGGAGCGAACGTATTCGCACAGTTCGCTGTGAACGACCACCGCGTTGTGCCGTGATCGGGGCTGGTCCGGCCGGACTCACTGCCGCGCGAATTCTGCAGGATCATCTGCTGTCAGTGGTGGTGTTTGAGAAAAGTCGCGGAGCGGGCGGACGCATGGCGACTCGGCAACGTCAAAGCAATGGAATTGATCATGGGGCCCCGTTCTTTCAGGCTCGCACGGCCTGGTTTCGCAGGTATGTGGGCAGCTGGAAGGAACAGGGGCTGGTACAGCGCTGGCAGGGAACATTTGCTCGACGTTGTCAGGATGGCAGCCTGCAGCTGCAGCAGTCAGCGTCGCGGCTGGTTGCCGTCCCGGGAATGAATGCCATTGGGCAGTACCTTGCGGCGGAACTGGATTTGCGCACAGAGTTTGAGGTACAGCGACTGTGCCGCGGCACCGACGGCTGGCTGATCGTACGTACTGATGGCACTCAGGAAGGACCATTCGCTGCCGTTGTCGTCGCTGTTCCCGGTCCTCAGGCGGAATCGCTGCTGGTGCGGTCGGAACTGCTTGCTGCAGAAGTGCTCCAGCTCCGCAGTTGTGCGCGGGCGACTCTGATGCTCGGACTTGCGCGTCCGCTCGCTGTGGAATGGTGCGCACTGCAGTCAGACGCCGGATTGCTGCAGCAGGTGATTCGCAGCCAGTTGCGCCCCGGACGCACGACAGATCTGGCAGAGGAACTGGTGCTCCATTCAAAGCCGCTGGAAGACATTATCGATCCGCCAGCCCGGCAACAGATCCAGGAACAGATGCAGCAGCAGTTGTGGCCACTGATCGGTGCGGAAGTGCAGCAGCCGGTGTGGGAGATGCAGCACTGGTGGCGATTTGCGGAGCCGCTGCAGCGTGCAACGGCCGGTGCTGCTGAGCTGCAGCGTCTGGACGCGGAATTGCTCTGCTGCTGCGGCGACTGGCGACCACCGGTAATGGCATCCGGGTGCTCCGTGGAGACGGCATTTCTCAGTGGGCAGGCTGCAGCGGGTATGATCCTGAGCCGGATGCAGCCTGCGGTCGCACGGACACAGGCATCGCTGTTTGGCGGTGATGTCTGAATCTGGCGGCGTGGAATTACCCCCGTGATCCGGCGATATCTGCCGCAAATCCCCAACAGATCACCGTTGGTTTTCACCCTCCGCAAGTTGTGAGCCCGGCAATTCCATCTCTCTGGAAAACGCCCAAAGTTGCTGTCATTTGCGGATCGAATTACCGAAAGTCAGCGTTATTGAGACTGCGGGGCAATCGATGGCTCTGATTTGTCACCGGGCAGTGCCTTGCACGTCCAGCTGACATGCTCCGCTATGGCGAGTGGCAGTCAGGGTGGCGTGGTCGGGGCAGACCGCGTCGGTCTCCAGTCACGGCAGTGATCCGATTCCGGGCAGTCACAGCGGTTGCGCCTGCAGTTTTCGTGGGCGGGAAGGCGGCGGTGGTTGGGCGAGATCAGAACAGGGAATGGTTTTCAGCGAAAAGAAGATAGGTGCAATGGCACGATTGAGCCAGGCAGATCTGGTTGACCTGAACAATACCTTCAATCAGCGGACTCCACAGGAACTGCTGGCGTGGGCCGTTGATGTCTTTGGTTCACGAATTGCGGCGATGTCGTCCATGCAGCGGGCGGGAAATGTCATCTGCCACATGATCAGTGGCATGGCAAAGCCAATGTCGGTGGTGTTCGTTGACACCGGGGTGCTGTTTCAGGAGACGCTTGATACTCGCGATCGGCTCAGCAGCGAATACGGGCTTACAATTCGCACCCTGCAGCCGAAACTGACGATGCAGCAACAGACCGAACAGCTGGGAGTGCTGTACCTGACTACAGATGGCCAGAAGCAGTGCTGTGAGCTGCGCAAGAACGCTCCACTGGATGCTGTGAAGGGCGAATACGACGCACTGATTGGCAGTCTGCGACGCGCAGATGGTGGCCGCCGAGGAACCTGTCCGATACTGTCTTTGGACACACGCCTGAATCTGCTCCGCGTCAATGTGCTGGCAAATTTCTCAGACGAACAAATGGAAGAGTACATCACTGCGAACAGCGTGATCCTCAATCCGCTTCATGATCAGGGATTCTCCACCATCGGCTGCAACCGCTGTACGACTCCGGTTCTGCCAACCGAGCCAAAGCGAGCTGGCCGCTGGAGACATCTGGGGCCGTGGAGTGTTTATTGCGGCATCAACCCCACCGATATGGATCCGGAACGGGCTCCGGCTGTAGATCTCCCGCAGGATCTGGTGGATCGAATTCTGGGACGGACAACCGATTTTACGATCTGAGGGCTGCAGCGATCGAGGTGTTTGCTGTCGGGAAGCGGAGCAGAGCTGATGGTGAAGCGAATTTCGGTGGAAGAAATGGTTCCGCTCAGTGCCGCAGGCGGGTTTGATCTGATCGATGTCCGCAGCGCAAAGGAGTTCTACGAAGTGCACGCAGTTGGTGCACTGCTGAAGCCGCTCGATCGCCTGAATCCAGCAGAGCTGATGGAGGGACGGGGAACACGCCGAGATGAAATGCTGTATGTCATCTGTCGCAGTGGTGGTCGATCTGATCTGGCCTGTCAGTTGTTTGAAAAGGCTGGATTCAGCAATGTGGTCAGTGTGGCAGGAGGCACAGACGCATGGATTTCCATTGGCCTGCCGGTCAACCGGGGTATTCGCCGCGGGATCTCCATTGAGCGGCAGATTCGCATCGCAGCGGGATTGGCGGTGGTGGCGGGTTCAGGTGCGGCTGTCTGGAACCTGTGGTGTCTGCTGCTGCCCGCTCTTGTCGGGCTGCTGATGTTCTGGTCAGGCTATCGGAATTCACGATTTATGGCCCGCTGGTTTGCTCGACTGCCGTGGAATGCGGGCCACGAGCAATCGGACTGTGGCAGCTGTGCCAGCAGTTGTGGAAATTGAAGTCTTGCTCTGCAAACCAATTGCTCCATGGCCGTAACTGCAGCAATTTCCTTTGTTCGCGAAAAACGGATCGTCGGGCAGAAACCTGTGCGTTTGACCAGTCGTGCGTGGGCAGAATTCCGGGGGAATTCGGAGGCCAGCGGCAAAACTGTCTGTCCTTGCAGAAAACTCTGGATTCCGGTCTCCGGCAGGGACCAGTCCCGGCAGCGTGTCGGCTTGACAGCCGACTTGTGCATGCGTGTAATACAGGAATGTTGCTTTTGGAAATCATCTGGGCTGGTCGGATAACGGTCGGGGAAGCCGTTACCTGACGCATCATTTCAGTGGGATTTCTGAAGCACACATCTCTCCGAAAGGAAACAGACCATCGTTCACGGGGGTGAATGATGTTCTGAAGGTCTGCTGCAGCCACGGGTCTGGCTCAGCCGATTTTCTCGATTCGGGGTGCGTTAAACTCGTGGTTTCGTGGGGAACGAAACTGTCGAATTCGTCGGAAGGGATCTTCCGACTATGAATCTGGGTCAGGTTTTCAGCTCAGGGAACAAGCAGCTGCAGGCCTTGTAGGAATGCTTCCATGTCTGGGCAGAAACAGCCGCGGGTGGTAGTGACCGGCGTCGGCGTAGTGTCTCCGATCGGAATCGGCAATGAGCGATTCTGGCAGAGCCTGTACGCAAGTCGTACAGGGATTGATTTTTTGAAGTCGATACCGACGGCGGGTTTGCCGTCTGCAATTGGTGCAGAAGTCAGCGACTTTGTCCCCGAAGATCACCTCAGCGACCGCAAGTTTGTAAAGGTGATGTGCCGTGACATCCAGCTGGGTGTTGCTTCCTCCAGCCTGGCCGTGCGTGACTCCGGAATTCAGCCGGGTGACATTGATCCCTTTCGCCTTGGTGTTGTTTTTGGCGCAGGACGAATGACCTGCCATCCACAGGAGCTGGCGGCGATTGCCGAAGCCTGCCGCACCGAATCCGGATTCGACCCGGCTGCCTGGGGTCGTGAAGCGGTCAACAACATTGCTCCTCTGTGGCTGCTGCGGCAACTCCCCAATATGCCGGCCAGTCACGTCTCAATCGATCACAATGCGCGGGGGCCAAACAATACGATCACCTGCAGAGATGCGTCGGCACTGCTGGCATTGGCAGAAGCTGTTCAGGTGATTCAGGCTGGACGAGCTGATGCAATGATCGTCGGTTCCGGCAGCTCCAACATTCACCCGGTGGATATGGCCAAGTTCCACAGCTTTGAGGGTCTTTCTCGCCGTTCCGATGATCCGTCACGGGTCTGTCGACCATTTGATTTCGAACGTGATGGAACGGTCGTAGGCGAAGGGGCTGCATCCTTTATCGTCGAAAGTTACGAACATGCTGTGCGTCGCGGAGCCGATATTTATGCTGAAGTAATCGGCACCGGGGCCGGCTGTGATGGGCGTGGCGAAGCAAACGAGTCTTCAGCCATTGGGCTGGTGAGAGCGATGCAGTCCGCAATTTCTCAGGCGGGAATCAGCCCTGCAGAACTGGGGCATATCAATGCTCAGGGCAAGAGTACTCAGCCGGACGACATTGTCGAATCACGTGCCTACCATCGTGTTTTCGGAGATCTGGCCAGCAGAATCCCTGTGACAGCCCTGAAAAGCTACGTCGGACATTTCGATGCCGGTGCAGGGGCTGTCGAACTTGCTGGCACGCTGCTTTCGCTGCGACATGGTTATGTGCCGGCAACGCTCAACTATGAGATTCCCGATCCGCGTTGTCGCTTGAATGTGGCCCGCGGTGAAGCTCAGAAACTTTCAAACCGGACTGCGATTTCCGTGAATCGTACCTTCATGGGACAAAGCGCTGCCGCGGTGCTGCGAGCGATCTGACGCGGTTCAGCCCGATGTCAGGGAACGCTCGCTGGTTTTTTTAGCCCAACCGGGTCAGACGCTGCCTGGTCGGTTTCAGCCGTGTCGGGGGGCCCTTTGGTCGGGCATGGTGCATCGGTAACGCCCGACTGCAGCACGGGGCACACAGTGTAGTCTGGACCTTCCAGTGCAATTGACGGACAGATCCGTGACCTCCTGACGCGCAGGCGTGGTTGCCTGAAAGAATTGCCCGCAGGGCAATCAGCTTCAGTCCCGGCAGAACTCTCCCTGCGCTCCCATGGAGGTTCACCGGGTGGAAACCTGATCGCCGCTGCGGGGCTGATCCTCAATCTTGAGGCACCGTAGTCTGTGATCAGCGTGCGTTGCGCGTTAATCGGACTCAGCGCGTGGCAACTCAATTTGCAGATACAAAGCTGCGTGGTCCAACCCCGGCAGCGAACTCCACTTCGGATCGGCTGCTGGCTGCAGTCTCAACAAATCGCGGCACCTCCGGCTGATAATGATGCCGCAGCGTCCGCAGCGGTTGACGGTAGGGGTTTGCAGGCAGCAACGCCGACGGCAGCGGTGATGGAAGTCGTGGGGCACGAACCGGCTGACGCATCCATTCCGGATCGAACGGCAGTTGCCGATTCGGCGATCTGAAGGGATCAGCGAGGGGAGCAGCCTGTTGCTGTTTCGGAAGTTGCTGGGTGTGGATCTTCTGATCATTGCCAGGAGCTGTCGAGAATCCGGCGGGAGAGGCAAGTGCCCCGGATGGACGAATCAGCGGACAGACGCCGTCGGGACACGATTGTGTCGGCGGATGTGTGGAGCGTTGTCCTGATTCGCCGTTTGTCTGAGACTGGTAGCGATTGGTTGTTGTCTGGGGAATGACGGGCCGCTGGGAACGGAATGAAGTCTGGCGCTGTCCGGAGAGTGCAGCGAAGAATCCGGGAGCCGCCGGCAGGCCCAGTAAAGTTCGTTGTGGAGGCTGGCGAGGAATCTTCATGGCACCCAAAGGGCTGGCGAAGGGATCACCGGCGCTGGCTGCAGACAGCATGCTGCAGAACAGCGTGCAGCAAAGTAAACCAGGCAGGGCACGTCTCATGACAGGCTCCTCTGCGACAAACGAAAAGCGGAATCCTGGTCCAGCAATCGGAGTGCCAAGGCTCGAGACCAGCAATTGCAGGGCCGCCTCAGGGCAGTCACTTTCCTGTGGCAGCAGCATCTGGAGCGAACAGCGTGCCAAAGAATGAAACGGCAAAAAAGCCGTTCAAGGGCAGGTTTTAGGCCGCAATCCTGATGTAATTCCCACAATCCGCCTGTGCACAATCTCCAATTGATGGCAGGCGCCATCAATTGGAAACGTTTTGGTGGCTGGTTCAGGGAGGGGCAAGTCAGGCGTTCTGAGCCACCACATCGCGGCAGAATTCCGTGAGCAGATGCAACGACTTTTCGGCATCTTCAGCCGACATGGTCATCGGTGGGCTGACTCTCACAACGCAGCCGGCCAGCGGTCCCAGCAGATGGATGCCGTCCCCGCCGTTCATTCCAAGGTACGCTCGCTGCACCAGAGCATTGGCCGCCTGAGCAGGCGAAAGTGAGCCGCATGGGCCACATTCAATTCCGAAAACCATCCCCTCACCGCGTACTTTGAGCACCAGCCCGGTCTCTTTCAGACCACGTAATCCGTTGGTAAAGATCTGATTCAGTTTTTGAGTACTCTGCAGGACGTCCGTGTTCTCGAATTCATCCAGTGTCGCCAGCACGGCAGCCGAGGAAATTGGGTTGGCGCTCCAGGTATCTGAAGTGGCACCGTAACCCATCTTCGCACAGACATCGCTGCGACCGACGGCTGCACTGACCGGTACGCCATTCCCCAGCCCTTTGCCCAGACAGACAAAGTCGGGCTCAATTCCGTAGGTTTCAAATGCATACATGCAGCCAGTCCGACCAAAGTTGGCCTGCACCTCGTCGAGGATGAAGAGGATGTCATGTTCCCGGCAGAACTGCTGCAGCAGCTGCATGTATTCATGCGGCGGGTGATAGCTGCCACCGCCACCAAGGTAGGGCTCCGTGATCAGACAGCCGATGCTGTGGCCGGATTCATTCCAGATCTGTTCGAGTTCAGTGCGGTAAACTGCCGGATCAAAGGCTCGTTCCGGCTTGTCGATGTCGGAACACTCTTCCCGCGGAAAGCTGATGAAGCGGACTCGAGGATCACGCTCCGGGTCTTTCTCGGAACCGGTCACGGCTCCACTGAGTCCCTTCTTGCCGTGGAAACCAAAACGGGTGGCCATGATGCCGGGGCGGTTTGGATCAAACTGCATGCAGGCCCAGAGCGCTTTCTGCACCGCTTCGGAACCGGATGCCGACCAGTTGACCGTCTGCAGCCGACTTCCCCCGGGGCTGGCCTGCAGGGAGCGTGTGAGTCGCAGGCTGGCTTCCGCTTCCAGTTCGGTGATGGCGTTGTAAGCCGTCATCGTAGCCGCCTGAAAATAGCCCTCATCATCACCCGTGAAGTCAGCCGGGTTCCAGCCCATATAGCGAGCAAAGTTTTTCATCCAGCGACGCGGGTTGTGTCCGAGGTTGGCCACCAGCACTCCGGATGTGAAGTCGTACAGCCGGCGACCTTCCGGCGTCCAGTGAAAGCAGCCGGCAGAGCGTGCGAGGACCGCCTGACTGGGTGTAAACGTGCGCAGTGAATGCGGCTCGGAGCTGGCAATCGCATCGCGTACCGCGTTGGATCGCGGTTCTTCATTGAAGTGGATTGCAAATTGGGAGGCGGGAGCGGAAGAGTGGATGCTCATGGGATCTTTGCCGGAAGGAATTCAGTAGTGAAGGCTTTTGTAAACCTTTGGGCGGGCGAAGAATTGCAGCCCCGGAGGGCAACCGGGCCACGATCCGGCGCCGGCAGACTCAGCGATGATAAACGCTTCGCAGGCAATTGACCAGAACTGACTGCGGGATCCTGCCGGGTTCAGGTGGCGGAATGCTGATCGGGAGAATACTCCTCAATCCGCTCCAGAAACAGCGGGGGAATGTCAATTGACTGCAACTGGTGATCAGTGCCGGGGCCAACCTGACAGCAGACGGTTTTCATCGTGCCCCGGGCAAGTGTGACCTCGTCCCGCAGGAACTCCACGTCGAATGTAAGCGACTTGACACCGATTCGCTGGACCTTCAGACGACAGGTGATCACGTCCTCGAATCGAGCAGGTGATTCAAAGCGGCACTGCGCTGCGACTCGAGGCCAGCCGATGATGGTGCCATCAGCTGACTTTTCCATGATGGACAGGTCAATGGAGCGAAAGAATTCGTGCTCCAGCTGCTCCATCCAGATGTAGAACCGGGAGAAATGCACGATCCCGGCCATGTCAGTTTCAACAAACTCGACGCGGCGAGTGGTTTCGAGGAAGGATGCCATCGTGGACTGCTTTCTGCGGCTGGTCGGGAACTGGAGACACCAGTGCAGTGTAGTCGTCCACAGTGATGAGCACAGGGAATTCAGGGCCAGAATCCGCGGGTCTGCAGCGTGAAGTCATTCGCGGGGACTGTCAGCAAAACTTTTTGCTGCAGCTTGTCGACGGGGAACTGTCGTGACCGAGAAACACATCGCCGATCGAGCGGAAAAATGTCGGCAGCTGTGCTAGTCTGCTGTCAGAGTCGTACGGGGGGCTGCCCGGGACAGACACATTTCACCACAGGGGATGGTTACATGATCGTGGCCGCAGGAACGCAGCGAAATCTGCTCTCATCCATCTCCGGCATTCTGGTCGGATGTGTCGTCTGGATCGGCTGTGCACCGGCTCCGGAACACCCCGGAAAATCAGAAAGCAGTCTGCTGAAACCTGCGCAGACGACAGACATCGAAGAATTCCAGACGGACGACGAGGACCGGGTTGTCGACCCCACTCGTCCGGTCACGGATCCCATCAGTGGACCGCTGGCAGTACTGAAGAATGCTCAGTTGCAGTTGCCCCAACTGGCGATTCAGCAGGCGCTGGAATTATTCAATGCGTCGGAAGGCCGATATCCTCGGGACCATCAGGAATTCATGCAGCGGATTATTGCTGAGAACAGAATCTCGTTGCCTCAACTGCCCGCCGGTCATGCCTGGAAATATGACGTCGCTCGACACCAGGTGCTGGCGGTACAGGACTCGGCAACGGAACCTGCTGCCGGGCCGTAGTGGCGGCAGAAAACAAGTAAGAACAGGACAAATGGCCTCGCCACAGGTCATGCCAGATTCAGAATTGATTCCACAACAGAACACGCAGGAGCAGGTGACCGATGAGCGTTGAACATGTGCTTGTGATTCCGACGGAAGTGTTTCGGGAGACGGGTTACTTTCAGGGGTTCTGTTCGGACGTGCAGAAATACCTGCAGGTTATTCTGGACCCGCAGCATGCCAGCTATCGGCCGCGACCGCAGATGGAAGAAGACCCCTCGTGGAAGCAATTGATCCCGTACTGCATTTTTCGTTGCGGTGATTCCATCTTTCAATACCAGCGCGGATCGGGACAGGGGGAGGCTCGCCTCCATGCAAAGTACTCCATCGGAGTTGGAGGGCACGTGTCCACGGAAGACCTGCATGGACAGCAGGAGCCGTATCTGGAGGGAATGCGGCGGGAACTGGAAGAAGAAATCTCGATTGAATCGGGATGGACGGAAGAGTGTGTCGGGCTGATCAATGACGACGAAACCGAAGTTGGCCGCGTCCATTTGGGAATTGTGCACATATTCGATCTGGACAATCCGCAAGTTCAGCCTCGTGAAGAGTCGATGAATAACTCAGGATTTGTACAGCTGACAGAACTGATCGAGCGCGTTGAAGAATTCGAGACCTGGTCACGAATTTGCCTCAAGTTTCTTGCTGAAAACAGCTGAGTGGGGCGGTCGTTCATTGGGGACTGGACCCGGTTCAGGGACGGGATTCAGCAGAAACCGCCGCATTATGGGTTTTTTTAAAGAAATTCTAAAAATAAAGACTTTTTTATCTTTCGTTTCAAGAATTAATTTAACATAATATTTATCAGGGATGTACGGTCGTCTACTGTGGTTAAAAACCTACGATTCCTGAGTCAACGGATTAAAAATACTCAAAATAACCGAATAGCTTATGTTAACTATTAAACTTAAGTTTTATTTTATGATATCTATATCTCAAATTTCAAGCATCAAATTTTTTTTGCAAAAAAATTAGTAACTAAAGTGGT
>JALRDR010000128.1 GCA_023262145.1 Planctomycetaceae bacterium
CCGCAGACAACATCCGCCCTGTTGTCGCAGATCACGGCGCCGCAGGTTCGGTACAAATCCGCTGACTTCCTGTTCCGAGAGCTCAATCCAGTCCACAACCCCGCCGACACCAGCAACGGGTATCCAGTGCAGGCGGCCGGAAATTCTGCCGACTGTGCAGCTGAGCAGTGGGTGTGCGATGAACAACTCCCCCACAGCTTCCCGAAACTCAGACTCCTGCAGGTCGCCCGTGACTTCCGATACGAGTACGATCATCATCGGGTGCGATGGACGATCATCGGTGAACATGTATTCTTCAAATGCCGTCAGTTCCAGCGGAAACAAACTCTGTTCACCTTCCCCTGCTGGCCGTCCGACTGACTGCGGCTCGCCGTTTTTTTCCGTCTGTTTCCTCGACTCGGCGGTCATCTTGTTCGGTATCCTGTCTGCAGCATGCTGAACGACTGTGCCCGCCCATCTTAGAACCCGCGTTCGGATCCTGCTGGCAACAGTTCTTCCAATTTCACGTATTCCGGTATGCAGACGATTCAGCTCCTCGCTGATTCTGCAGTTACTGCCGACAGGGACACTATGACGTTCGAGTTTCCTTACGAATCGCCGTCCATTCAGCCACCGCTTCAGGAGTGGCCCGTCGCCGTACACGCACTGCACAATTCCGAACTGGCAGAACTGCGAATATCGGCCCGCAACAACCTCGCTGCCGCTGCTCAGAAATACCAGTCGGCTCTGTCGGCCCTTGCCGGGGATGCAGGCCTGTCTGCTGGTTCATTCCCGGAATACAGTTCCCCGGATCTGCCCCTGATCCTGACGGGACATCAGCCGATCGTCTTTCATCCGGGCCTTGTCTGCAAGTACCAGCTGACTCAGCAGTTTGCGATCCGCAATCAGGCTTATGGGGCTGCTGTGTGCATCGATTCGGATTTCGGAGATGCCGGGGCTTTCTGCTCCCCTGCTGTTCCGGCGGCTGACACCACAGACTGTCAGCAGATTGAACAGCGGAATGTCAGCTGGTCAACAAAACCATCCCTGCTGCTCAACAGCCGACTAATCTCCGCAACAGCGCGACAAAGCCTTGCCGCCAGCGTGCAGGCTGATCTGCTGAAGTGCAATTGTGCGGAGTCAGCTGCTGCATTTGGCCAGTTTGCCGAGCGGCTGCAGAACCTTCCGGAAGGAGCCGCTGCTCCCGCGATGACACTGCTCCGACAGTCCGCCGGTATCGGCAACGCCCTCGCCGAAGTTCCCCTGACAGAGCTATGCCGGCTTCCCGAGGCGATTCGTTTCTTTGCTGCTGTCCTGAGACGGGCGCCGGATTTTCACAGCGTTTACAATCAGACAATGCAGGACTTCCGCAGTCAGCAGGACATCCGCAATCCCGCCAATCCCTTTCCGGATCTGCAGAGCGATGACGAAGGCTTTGAATTACCCTTCTGGATGATTCAGGTCTCCGCTGATTCACGGTTACCGCTCTGGCTGCGGCGCAGAAACTCTGAACAATGGCTTTGCTGTGGTCCGGAAAGAATCTGCTCGCTGAGCCCGGGACACGAAGCCGAGGCTCTGATGGCCTGCCTCCTTTCCGGTTATCTTGCTGTCCCAAGAGGAGCGTTGATTACGGCCTTTTTGCGACTGCTCTTCTGCGATCTTTTTGTACACGGACTTGGTGGTGGCCGCTACGATCCCGCAACCGACCAGCTGATCCGAAACTGGTGGCAGGAAGATCCTCCACCTTTCGCTGCAGTCAGCGGGTCACGCTATCTGTTTCCCGAACAACGCCATCGACTGGCTGAAGAACAACAGCTGCTGGCAGGTCTGCGCGAACTGCAGCAGCACCCGGAACACTACCTCAACTCGGGATACTTCGATGAACAGACCTGCGCACGGTTGCAGCAGCTGATCAGCCAAAAACAGCTGGCGCTGCGCGAACTGCAGCAGAATCGAGAACTTGGTCAGCCCTCCCGAGACGTCGGACAAAAGCTGCAAAGCCTCGGACAGGAGCTTCGAAATACCGTTTCGTCCGCCCTGCAGCCCCGGCTGGCATTCTCTTCAATGCTGACGACGGAGAGTCTTGCTGCGCTGCAGTCGAGATTGTGGCCCTGGTTTTTCTTCAGTGACCATCAGCAGGCTTTCGCCTCCGAATTCACGCTGTGACTTCGGCTGGGATCGGCTGCATTGGCTGTCCCAGGAAATCCGCCGCAAACCAGTACCCCCAGACGATGCCGGAAAGCGCATACAATGTGCCAAGCAGCGGAAATGTGATACTGAGCAGCAGCAACACCATCGCCAATGGCCAGGCCAGATGTGGATCAACGAACACCGCTATGCCGGCGACACCGAAGATACAGAGCTGTGTCAGCATCCAGTTTGCGATCGCCCGTCCGTGTAGTTCGATCGCTGGATTCTTCCTGCGAGCCCCCATCCACATGATCAGCGGCAGAACGATTCCCAGGCCGCCAACAAACCACAGCACCTGGCTGAGGTGCATGCCTGCACACCAGAGCGTTCCGGAAACACCGAACACCTGAAAATGAGCAGTCTCAACACTCAGATCGCGATGAGCAGGGAGGTCCGGTTCTGCCTCGAAGTAGTCTTCGTCACCGCGCTGATAATCATACATCTGCAAAGGTCCACCGGTTCTCGGGGAAAAGCTTCAGGACATCTCCGACGCCCCCTGACAGTTCATGACACGTTTACGATGAATCAGCGATCCGATTCGGCTGCAGAAGCTTCACCCTGCTGCCGCTGCTGACCAAGAAGTTCATAGTACCTCTGGACCAGCGAATCAAACTCTTCCGGAACAGGCTCTCTGTCGATCGGAACCATCGCCCGATCAGATTCGAGCCGCCGCAGTTCGTTGTCGATTTGTTGCTGCAACTGCTGCATTTCATTGAGCAATTGTGAACGAACAAGATCCCACTGAGGCTCTGTCCCATGCCGCCGAAACTCCGCTCGAATCGCTCGCGCTCGATCACGTACGCGAGCAATTCGACTTCTGAGATCCGGATCATCCAGCATTTCTTCAATGTCGCGAAGCTGGTCTGACCAGTTGGAGAAGTCATTTCCTGTTAAAGGCCGTCCTGGAGCATTACGATCGGGAGAACCATCACGTGCTTCCCGGCCACCACCCATCAGCAGGGATTGGTTGCCCGCGTTCTGAGCGTTTTGATTATTTGTTGCATTTTCAGCACGCTGTCCGTCCTGACCACGCTGTCCTTCATTCTGGTTCTGTTCAGATGACTGTCCCGGACCGGGCTGTCCACCTTCCTGTGGCGACTGCCCCTGTCCGGGCTGTCCCTGTCCCGGCTGTCCCTGTCCGGGCTGCCCCTGTCCGG
>JALRDR010000130.1 GCA_023262145.1 Planctomycetaceae bacterium
TGGCAATCAGCTGCCGGCAGACGGCCACTGCGCAGCGAAATGCCAGCCGGAAGCCGTTCAGCAGATGCTCCCTCCAGAATCCGAATCGGCCCCGACTGTCCGACGCCTGCATTATCTGCCGACGAACGCGGGGGTGCTGACGCATGTGACAATGCTCGAGCAATACAGATCCGCCCGGCGACTCCGATTACCGCCCGCAGCCCGTGGCTCCGCAACTCCTCATACACCCCGGCTGCAAGCTTCGCCTCTCCGCCAAATAATTCCGCACAGCCGGTAATATCCAGCAGCAGCGTTTCGCAGATCGGCTCCTCATCAAATGCGATCACCGGAGCAAACTGGCGTAACTGCTCAGCCACCTGACGCAACTGCTGACGATCTTCCGCCGGATCCCATTCCACAATTTCCAGCTGCTCCGCCGACCGCTGCGATGCTGACCCGCGAGCACTCACCGAGGCACGATTCCGTTCCAGACTTCGCGCTTCCTCAAGCGGCATTCCCGGACGCAGGCCCTGCTTCCATGCCACTGCATTGGTGGCCACAAGCACCGGACCGTGACGGGCTGCCGGACAGCTCTCTCGCACTCGTCGCAAAGCAGCCGCCACAACTCCCCCAACCTCAGCCGCTATCTCGTGCGGACTATGCAATGCCAGAGCCAGATGTTCCTGCAGCTCGTGCCCACGCCCACGCTGCAATACCTGCATCGGCCAGTTCGGAAGTCTGACGCTCAGAAACCGCTTCACATCCCGTCTCCGGCATCCCGCTGCCTGCCTGTACCGCTGCCTGCCTGTACCGCTCCGCCTGTAAGGACCGCCTGGACTGCACGCAGGCCCGTATCGCAGAGCCCGTAATCGCCATGCTTCAGCCTGCGACCCGACTACTCCACATACAGAAATTCGTTGCTGCTGAGCAACATCTGGCAGAGTCCATTGAGAACCTGATGCAGCTGTGGGCCAGCTGCATCCTGCTCATGCCGCCATGCTGCCTGCTCCTGAATGAATTCACGTATCAATTGTCGTTCTTCCGTATTCGGCAATCGGCCACAGGTCAGTTGCCACGCTTCCATGACCGCTGCAGACATGCGGTCTGCTGTCAACTGGGGCGCACGCACCGACTCGGTAGTCTTCCAGCGCTGCACATCACCCTCCGGTGGCTGCAGTGTCAGAGTCACATCCCAGGCAAAGGAATCGGATTCCACGGACCCGCGTGAGTCGACAATAAAGTCAATAGTTTCCCCCCGCCGTACTTTCAGATCAGCTGCAGTTGTCTCAGCGGAACCTGCAGCCGCCAGCCATTCCCCAGCCGACTGTCCAGCAGCCACGATCCGCCCGCGGACGCCGTCGCCGTTGGCTGCCGAATGGCTCAGAGTCCCCGCGACCGAAACAATACCGTCGACTGGCGCTCGAAATCGCCGAATCGCAGCATGTTCGGAATCTCCCGGGTGTCCCCCCTGCTGGTTCAGCAGAACCCAGCCATGCACAGGATCCGGTAATTCCGCTCCAGCCTGCCACGATGAACCGGTCCAGTGCCGCAGGGGAAAAAACTGCACCTGCAACTCTTCGGGCTGGCCATCCTGCGGCTTGCCCGCTGAGACCACGGCCCCGTAACCAAATTCCCATATCGGCAGAACCTGATCCGGAAGCTCCAGTGTGAGGCGATCGTCAGCGCCCTGCCGCTGCTCAGCTCGCCGCAGGGCTGCCTCCGCCAGTTTCTCCGCAGCACGGACCGAAAAGCTGCTGTTGAGCATCATGAGGGATTGCGCGGCACCCGTTGTGGATGTGCGAATCGTGCAGTTGGTTTCCATGACAGGCGCATCAAAGGTGGCCAGCAGGGCCAGTGGTTTACTGCGGTGCGCCTGCACATAAATGCTGCGTCGACCACTGTTGCCAGCCTCCACAATCTGGCCAGTATCGTCCGCAGTGACAGCAATCGGTGGCCCCCCCATCGCCAGATCCAGCTGATTTCCCACGGCCAGCATCGCATCGCGCACAACTTCTGCGTCCAGTCGCAGGAGCGGTTTGCGCCAGTACAGTCGATTGCCGGGGTCAACTGCGGCAGCATCCGCTCGCGTTTCCGAGGACTGTCGATAAACAGTGGAATGCAGAACCAGTCGATGCATTCGCTTCCAGGTCCAGCCGCCTTCCATGAATTCGCTGGCCAGCAGATCCAGCAGTTCCATATTCTCCGGCTCCGCGCCCAGTCGGCCGAATTCCCCCGGAGTGCTTACAATGGCACGACCAAAATGGTGCATCCAGAAGCGATTCATCAGTACCCGTGGTGGCAGCGGATTTCGACCGCTTGTGAGCCAGTCAGCCCAGGCCAGACGCCGACCACTTGTCGCTGATTCCGCGGAACGAGCCGCAATCTGCGGTGCCTCTGTAAACAGCCAGCTTACCGGCAGAGCCGCAGGGCTGACCTGTTCACGGGGCTCAGCAAATTCGCCACGGTAAAAGACGCGGGACTCCGGCTGATGTCCCGGCGGCTCCGCCAGTGTGCGAATAAATTCCTCGACCGGCTTCTCCTTGCGAATCTCTGTGATCCTTGCGTCGTACTCCTTCAACTTGTCGGCAGCAGCCTGGTTGTACTGATACAGAACTCCCGGGGAAATATTCACCGCCG
>JALRDR010000909.1 GCA_023262145.1 Planctomycetaceae bacterium
GTTTGCAAAGCAACGCAAAGTGAGCACGGTCACCCCGGCGACAAGTCCTGCAGATTCGCCGCCAAGTCCGCGACGCCACTCCGGCGCTCGCCGCTAGCCAATGGGCCACAGCTCGCCCGCAGCTGACATCTGAATTCTGCGACCGGCATTCGTCGTTCTGGAACGCTGCGCGCTGATCACCGCTTCGGGGGAGAATTGTGCATTGATTCCCCCAGATGCGGCCTTCCCTTCCGGCACAAGCTCAAGGATGTCATTGTAAACGCTGGCCCCCATACGGTGGAATTGGCTTAAACGTTTGGATGGCCCCATAACAGTTCCCATAACAGTTCCTCTTTTGTCGCACGTGTCTGGCACCAGAACAGTTCCTGTTTTGACTCTAGCGGGGAGAGAAATAACCCGATTCCCAGGACAGCGGCGGGGCGACACTTTGCGTTCATCACTGCGATCGGTTTCGAAGGTCATCGCCACCAGCCGAACATCGACTACCAGTCACCGCACCATTCAATCAGATGGTCCGCTTCCTGCAGGCAGTTCACAGTGCTCTGCAGGGCATCTTCCTGCACCAGCAGAAAGTCCGTGTTAAAGCTGGAGATCACAAACACGCTGATCCCAGCCTCCGCAAGAATTGATGTGAGGCCGGCAATGATCCCCACCAGAGAAAAATCCAACGGCCCCACAACCCGCAGACAACGCCAGCACTCAGTGCGGGGCACAGTCTCCGGTATGCTGTTCTGTGGGCAGACGATTGAGAGCTCGTCCGGAGTCCGTACCACCGCGGTCAGATTTCCCGCCACCCACGCCGGAAGCCCTGCATCTGCCGCCAGCTGACAGATGCCAAATCGAGTCGACAGAACTCTTAACCGCAGCTGTTCACTCATCTTCTTGACGCATCGGAGTCGCTGGATTCAGGCCGATCATTCAGGCCATCCTTGTTCACATCCACCACGCCGGAATAAGAATTTCCAGCCACCGCTTGCCACGCGATGCGACGAAACTGCGCATCCAGCGCAGTGCCTGGATAGCCGTTGTTTCCACCGAACTGAATCTCCTGCGTGATGAGTTCCGGAGATCGTCCGTACAATGTGGCATAAAACACGTAGCCTTCCAGTCGGTCGAATCCAGGCCCCAGATGGCCCAGCTGATCGGCCCACAACGACTTCTGCCTGCCGCCAATCACACGATGCAGTCCCTCCACCCCAGGCAACTCACCCCGCAGAAAATACTTCGCCGCAAGCACCATGGCATCCGATGTGGGCAGCACGAATACCTTCCCGGGATACTGCGTTCTCAGCACATCCAGAATCTCACGACTCATCTGCAGCCGCTCCTGCCCCATACGATCGATGACCTCTGCCGTCAGTTCGTCTTCTGACTCAGGGTTTCGTTGCAGCTGCGAGAGCTGTGGCCACGCATCCGAAATGTAAAACTTCATTTCCGGCTGGTACTTCAGACAGAAGTCGATCCAGCAGCTGAAGTATTCCGGACGATCGTTGAAGTACGGACCGAACGTCATTGCATCCCAGCTGGCATTGGAAATTGAGGCCAGCAGCTTTGGAGTCGGGTTGCCATCAAATCCAAAGATGCCGTTCTCCTGTTCCCATTTAAAGCGGGCACTGCCGGTGATACCCCCGCCGGTGTGGGTGTAGAGCGGCTGTTTGAGCCCGGCCCCGGCGGCAATCAATGGTAACGTACGGTAGCCCGGCATCATGAAACTGTGTCCGACGCCCAGTACTCGTCGGGCCCCATCAGAGGGAACGTCCCACGAGATAACAGCCGGGCCTGTGCTCACCGTCGCAAAGATCCGGCGGATTTCTTCTGGCGGGAGATAACACACGGCGTGCTCAGGGAATCGCTCCAGCTCCCAGCCGGGATCTACACCGAATTCTCGCGGGGCACCGCCACCTGAGCTCTTTTTCTTTGCCTGGCCGACTGAACCGTCGGACTGCATCCTGCGACGAAACTCAAGTGCCTCTTCGCGAGTGAGCCGACCGTCCTGATTGGCATCTGCCGCGGGAAACCGCTTCAACAGCTGCCGCAACTGTACGGCAGCCGCGGAGTCATCCTGACCACGTGTTTCCTGGCAACAGAAGCCGATTCTGAACAGCAGACCGAGCAACATAAAAAAACGCGTCATTCCCTCGTTTCCCTTTTGCATCAGGTGGCAACCGATGATCTGGCTGCAGATGGTTCACCTGTTCATCGAACATACCGTCAGGACCCTGAACACGACGTTGCCAGAAACTTCATTTAAGGATTCGGCGAGCGAAACGCAAGAGACACCTGTTGCCGAGCCGGATGCGTGTCTGCGGTGTTCTGATGGACGCACCCCGGAGCGAGAACTACGATGATTCGTTTCATTGGGCCGTGATCTGCGCTGGGTACGCGGCTAGCCGTGAAGACCTGTCTGCTCAGTCAGAGTTTTCCGACTCGTTGTTCATCTCAGCCGTGCGAAAGAACGAAGTCCTGAGCGCATGTTGCGCTCCCGAATCGCTGCCCCGGTTCAAATCTCCCTGGGATCTGATACACTCCCGAGACCTCAGCCATGTCCTGAGAATGGCAGGTGCCTGGCCTTGTCGGCCTCAGGTGCGGAATTCTGCGAAACGTCGTTCCTGACATCCGCGGAACCATCCGTTCCAGCTTCAGTCACGTCACATTCAGTTGAGAAAACAAATGACATTCAATTCCATCTGCAGGCTTTCGCTCCTGCCACTCTTCGCTCTCGCACTTGGAAGCGTGAGCACCATTTCTCCCTGGGAATCGGTCTCAGCCGAGACTGCGGATGAGGCTGCGGCTGCCAACAATGGCGGCAAGTACGAGCCGGTTGATAACGTGCATCACTTCATGGAGTACGGATTTGGACCACTGTTCGGTGATCTGGGGGTTGCGAAGGATTCACTGGCAGAGGACGCCTGGTACAAGCAACTCAAGTCGGCCTCTTTGCTTCTGGGCGAGTGCAGCACGCTGCTGGCACAGCGAGCGCCCAAAAGTGACGATGTGCAGATCTGGCTTGACGCCTGTGCTGACCTGCATCGCCATTCGACCGAATACTATCAGGCCGCCAGAAAGAAGGACGACCAGGCTCTGCAGGCGAGTTATGACCTGATGCGTGCCAGCTGCAAGAAATGTCACGGTAAGTTCAAGAAGTGAGGCAGACCGTGATGGACGTCTGCACAGGGATCTGAGGCCTCGACCGGATCCCTGTTGGCATGCGAGTTTGCAGATTCTCCGGAAGTCTGCAGAGTTAGTCAGCCCGACCGATTCTGCTTTTCAGGTCGGGTTCAATCCGCGCTGATTGCTCATCACACAAAGCTGCATTTCGTGGGGGGGTGATGTGAACAAAGGGCGGCAAACTTGTCGCAGACTTCTCCACCTTCTCATTCCATGAGGGCACTTTCAGAGTGACAGCCAGTCCTTGTGGCACATTTTCTTTTGTTTCCAGAGCGCCTCCCTGCTGCTCGGCCAGCGACTCAACGATCGGAAGACCGAGACCAATTCCGGTGGCAGATGTGGAAGAAAGAAGCTCCAGAAACTGGTCTGCAGTGTAATCGCCCAATCCGGGACCATTATCGCTGATTGTGATGCAGACAGTCTCGGCGTCCTGCGGGCACAACGAAATCTCCCCCCCCCATCCGCGGGTCAGTCAGATCGGCGTGCTGCGATTGATTCTTCACATCATCCCAACTCAACGCGGTTACTGCGTTATCAATCAGGTTCAGAATCATCATCAGAACCAAAACAGGATCAGCAGCAAGCATTGGCAGTCGACCACTGCTGCTGCACTCCAGCCGCACTCCAGCCTTTGCCACCCTTGAAGCGACCATCCCTTCAACCTGTCCGAGCAACTCGACTGGATCCGTTGGCACAATCTGGACGGATCCACTGCGTACAATGTTAATAATTCGCTCAAACACAACGCCGGTCCGCTGATTGTCGTTGTTGATATCCTCGAAAATCTCGCGAAGTGCCGGTAGTGCGTCTCCCGTAGCGCCGTCACTCAGTCTCAATGCAGCGTCGGTGCCATTCATGACTGATGCAAGCGGATGACTGAGGTCATGATCCAGGGCCGTGCAAAAAAAACTGAGCGTCATCGGCCGTGCTGATTCGACAGCAGGTCGCTTCTGTTCAAGCAGCTTTCTTTCAGCATCAGATCAAAACTACCGGGAGACGGTGCCCCCCACCGGCATACGGTGCCACCCACCGGGAAACGGTGCCACCCACCGGGAAACGGTGCCACCCACCGGGAAACGGTGCCACCCACTGGGAGACGGTGCCACCCACCGGGAAACGGTGCCACCCACCGGGAAACGGTGCCACCCTCCGGGGGACGGTGCCACCCACCGGGAG
>JALRDR010000225.1 GCA_023262145.1 Planctomycetaceae bacterium
GTTGGAGCGCAGGCCGAGTTGGTGTGCGGTGCGATGCACATCGAACCAGACATCGCTGTCGGCTTTGTGTTCGCAGATTTCCCGACGAACTTCTTCCGCAAAGATTTCTGCTCCACCACCGGGCATGCTGCCCAGACCCGCTTCCACAAGCTGTTCCATGACCCAGCGCACAGGCTTCTTCGTAATGAAGCTGAACCAGTTGATTTCGACGGGGGTCCACGCCTTGATGTGAATCTCCGGGCAGGTCTCGTGAATGACTCGAATGACATTCAGGTACCAGTCGAAACTTTTGCGGTGATGCAATCCGCCCACGACGTGAATCTCAGTTGCGCCACCTGCCCGACCTTCGAGGACACGTTCTCGCAGCATGTCATCGGTAAAGGTGTAAGCTTTTTCATCCCGCAGATCTGCTCGAAAGGCACAGAATCGGCAGCGGTAGACGCAGACATTCGTGGGATTCAGATGAATGTTGGTGTTGTAGAACGCCAGATTTCCGTTGCGTCGTTCCCGCACGATGTTGGCAAGCTGACCGATTGCCTGCAGATCGAACTGTTCATCCAGCAGCAGACCGTCTGCAAAGCTGAGGCGTTCACCGGCCTGAACTTTTTCCACAATTGGCTGCGCTGCCGGGTCTGTCAGTCTGATGGGCATTGCAAAGGTCTCTGGTGCAGAAGTTGTGTCTGAAGGAGTCGAACCGAACAGAAGTTGTGATGGGGTGTACGGGAGTATGCTTCAGCCGGGCGGGGAAAACAGCCAGACATCCAGACAGCCCAGCAGCAGAATCCCGAAACTGATGATGGCGTTAATATTGAAGAAGGCAATGTTGATGCGGGTCAGATCATCCGGGCGAACCAGTCGATGTTCCCAGAACAGCAGTGCCGCAATGGCCAGAATTCCGCTCAGGAAGAATTTGCTGAGCCCGAGCGTACTCCACAGCAGAATGAGCATAACTACGGTCAGCAGGTGGCTGAACGCAGCGATTTTCAGGGCGGTAGGAATTCCGAACCGAGCCGGAATGCTGCGCAGTCCCTGACCCTGGTCAAACTTCGTGTCCTGACACGAATAAAGGATGTCGAAGCCACCAACCCAGAAAAACAGGACGCCACCGATGAGCGTTGGAGGCAGTGCGAATTCATTGCGAATGGCGATCCAGGCGGCAATCGGAGACAGCATCAGTGCGGCTGAAAGCCAGTAATGACACAGGCTGGTGAATCGCTTACTGAGCGAATAGCCGAGCAGGAACAGAAGTACGGGCACGGACAGTTGCAACGGTAACTGGCGCGGGAGGAAAATGAGTGTGGCAGCCACAAACAGGGCACTGCTGAACACTGTAAACGCAACCACGCTGCGAACGGAAAGCAGTCCGGCAGGAAGATGGCGGCCGGCAGTTCGAGGGTTTGCGGCATCAATCCGGCGGTCTACCAGACGATTGAAAGCCATCGCGGCTGAACGGGCAGCGACCATACAGACCAGAATTCCGATCAGATCGCGGGGACGAAACTCTGTATCAGGCCGCGACCATGCCAGTACTGCTGCCAACAACGCAAACGGCAGTGCGAAGATCGTGTGGCTGAAACGGATCAGTTCCAGAAATTGTTGAATAGTTCCGGGCATCGACTTATCCGGAGGAAACCGGCGTGGGGAATGGGCAGTTTGAGATCAGCGGAATCAGTGGCAAGCAGGTTCAGGGCATTGCTGTTCGGCAGCCGGAGGTGCTGGCCTGATTCCGGAACCGCAGTTCAGCCTCCGATGTAACGGGAATACAGGGTTCGAGCCACCGCAGGGTCTGAAGTTCCACGAATAATCGCACGACCGTCAGAAAAGACAGTAATCTCCACCTGTGAAATCTCGTTCCCGAGTTGTTCAGTTTCAGAGCTGGGAATGAGTCGCACAAGGAATCGGGAGATGAGTACATCACCGGAAGTCTGCAGCCGTCGGCCCAGTTCCTGCAAGGACAGTTGCAGGGGTTCTGCGGGAACAATCTGAACTGCATTTCGGCCGCAAAGTGTGGTTGATGAGGCGCGGCGACTGCCTTTCAGCCATAGTCGCTCGCCCTGCCGGCATGCAGGACATTCTGTTTGCTGCGGCAGGTGCGCCACTTCAACATCACGGAAGCGGCCATTCCAGACATCAACTACAGTCATGCGGGGCTGCAGCGGATCAGTTTCCCCTGCAAGCAGTCGTAATGCCAGTGCGGCCTGCAGTGATGACACAACGCCGATTGCCGGTCCGAGCACACCGGCAGTGTCGCAGGTTTCCGTGCTACCCGGCGGAGGCGGCTGCGGCATCAGGCAACGCAGGCACGGGCCCTTGCCCGGAAGGACGGGCATCACCTGACCGCTGCTTCCGGTACAGCCGGTAAAGATCCAGGGAATGCCCAGTTCGAGTGATACATCGTTGATGAGATAGCGAATCTCGAAGTTATCGGTACCGTCAAGAATCAGGTGTACGTCCGCAGCCATTCCGGGCAGGTTGCCGAAGTCGGCATCAGCAACGATGGGTTCGACGCTTACTGTGGAATTGACCTGCTGCAGGCGTTCTCCGGCAGCGACGGCTTTCGGCAGATGCTGTTCCACGTCCCGTTCGGTAAACAACGACTGCCGCTGCAGGTTACTCAGTTCGACAAAGTCGCGATCAACAATCCGCAGATGTCCGATCCCGGCACGGACCAGTTGGTCTGCAACGACGCAACCCAGTGCGCCACAGCCGACGAGCAGGACGCGGCTGCTGAGCAGTTTCTGCTGTCCTGCTTCGCCGATGCCTGAGAACAGCATCTGCTTCTGATATCTCTGCTGCACGGTTGCACCGGAATCTGTCGGGGCTGGTATCACGCCGGGGACGGAAGCAGCTACCTGCGACTTTCAGCGGGGAGTACTGCACCAGCTGGCAGAATAGGACGTGATGCCCCGGAATTCCAGGAACCTTGCACTCACACGCGGGAGATTCCTGTGAGTCCTGAGCACTAGCAGGCACGCTGCGAATGGCTGCGGCAGCATGCGCAATCCGCGCGGCTGGCTGCCGTTACCGGGCTGCGGCCGCAGGGGTTGGCAACCTCGGGGATGCGACGGCAGTCTGGCTGGTGGAACCGGATCTGCAGTCGTCACAGGTTCGCGGAGCCCCGGACAGCTTGCCGTCGATTTCAACGCCACATTCACGGCAGATCAGCCCGCCGGACAGGAACAGGCTGATTCTTACGGCAAGGTCTGTCATCGCGGCGAGTCCTTCGAGGCAGGTAAATCGGGAGCCTTCAGGTAATAGACCTGAACCGGATGCTGTCTGCAGGAATTCCGAGCGAGGAGCGGCGAATATGCAATTCTGCAGCAAAAACGGTGTTGCGAACGGTGGCTGCGGGACGGTGAGGTTCTGTCGGCGGGGACTCAGGCAGAGTCTGCGGAATTGTCGCTCAGCAGTGAAAACCCACGGGTCACATAGACGGCACCGCTCCAGAGTGTTGCGATGACCGCAATCCAGAGCACCGCATCCCGCAGTTGTTCCAACCCCACGAAACTGACTTGAGGCGACAGGGCGAACAGGCTGACGCTGATTCCGACACATTGCAGGATCATCTTGAGTTTGCCGGACCAGCTGGCGGAGAAATCCTTGCCCTGCTGTTCGAGAATTCCGCGAAGACTGGAAACAAACATTTCGCGCCCGACGATGATGATGACCATCCAGGCACGGATTCCGGAGTCCTGTTGTCCCTGGTGTTCCAGCAAAGCGATGAAAGTC
>JALRDR010000295.1 GCA_023262145.1 Planctomycetaceae bacterium
GGAGCCCTTGACCACCCACAAACTGTCGCCGGGTCTGTTGCTGCAGGTATTCGCTGATCGGATGTTTCGCCATGTCCCTGACTCCCCGTGACAACTCGCCTGGTATGCACCGCACAATCCGGGCAGATTCCCGCTGCCTGCTCAGAACTCACCGATCCGACATGATCCACAGTGTCCTCGGTTGCCGACAGGGATTCAACAGAAGCCCGATTGCCGCAGATTCAACTGTGGAATATCCTCAACCACAGGGCAGTCAGATGTTTCTCTCTGAAATTGCTCCACAACCCCGCCAGGGCAGTGTTTTCTGACTTCTGGCAATCCTCAGGTTGACCCGCAAGGAAACTGCGGGCCAACGCTCAGGACCGGAACGACGGGCCAAAATCTCAATCCGGAACGGCAGACACCCGCTGCTTGATTTTCACACTCCCCACCGGAACATTGCCTTCCACAGAATGCAGAGCTCACTATGACAATCAGGACTCCTCGCAGCGGCGGTGGCTGGAAAGCCATCGGATACAGTCTTCGGCTGGCGAACAAGGTGGGCTGGCTGAAGATGTGGAAAGCCATGCGATCCCGAAACACCTGCAAGACCTGCGCCGTAGGTATGGGCGGGCAACTGGGCGGGATGGTGAATGAAGGGGGACACTTTCCGGAAGTCTGCAAGAAATCATTCCAGGCAATGGCTTCCGATATGCAGGGAGCTCTTTCCGCTGATGCCATTCAGAACATGAGTCTTGATCAGCTGCGCGCGATGACTCCACGCCAGCTGGAAAATTCAGGCAGAATTACTCAGCCGCTCTATCTGCCGAAAGGTGCAAAATCGTGGCAGGTCACCAGCTGGGATCACGCCCTCGAACAAATCGGCAAACAACTGCAGCACGCTGGTCCGCAGCGATCGTTCTTCTATGCCAGCGGTCGCGCGTCCAATGAAGCAGGATTCCTGCTGCAGATGATGGCCAGACTGCATGGCACAAATTATGTCAACAACTGTTCTTATTTTTGCCACCAGGCCAGTGGTGTCGGGCTGGGATCCTCCATTGGCAGCGGAGCCGGAACGGTTCGCCTGGACGACCTCGATCATGCAGATCTGTATATCCTGATCGGTGCCAACCCGGCATCCAATCATCCCCGACTGATGCGATCACTGATGCAGTTGCGTCGTCGTGGTGGAAAGATCATCGTCATCAATCCCCTGCGTGAACTCGGCCTCGTCAACTTTCGCGTTCCCAGTGATGTCCGCAGTCTGCTCTTCGGTACAGAGATTGCCAGTACGTATGTGCAGCCACACATCGGAGGCGACCTGGCACTGCTCACCGGCATCGCCAGAGAAGTTCTGGAACGAAACGCCCACGATACTCGCTTCATCGCAGAACACACCGAAGGCTTCGACGACTACCGTGATACGGTGATGAATATCTCATGGGAGGAAATCATCGCGACATCAGGTGTCAGCCGAGAAGCCATACGCGACATTGCCGATCAGTACTGTGCCGCAAAGAACGTCGTGATCGGCTGGTGCATGGGAATCACCCACCACCTCCACGGCACTCAGAACGTTCAGGCGATCGCCAGTCTTGCTCTGCTGCGAGGAATGGCAGGTCGCGAACATGCCGGGCTGATGCCCATTCGCGGACACAGCAATGTACAGGGGCTGGGAACAGTCGGCGTGACACCCGCTCTGAAACAGCACCTGCTGGAACGATTCGAAGAAAAGCTGCAGATCACTGCCCCCACCGCTCCCGGCTATGACACCATGCAGTGCATGGAAGCAGCGCATCGCGGCGAGATGGACTTCGCACTGTGTCTGGGCGGGAATCTCTATGGCAGCAACCCCGCGACACAATGGGCAGCGGAGGCAATGTCCCGGATTGGCACAGTCGTGTATCTCTCGACCACACTGAACAGCGGTCACGCTCATGGCCTGGGCCACGAAAACTTCATCCTGCCCGTACTCCCACGCGATGAAGAAACTCAACAGACTTCCCAGGAATCCATGTTCAGCTTCGTCCGACTGAGTGATGGGGGCAAGCCTCGGTTTGATTCAGTTCGCAGCGAAGTGTCCATTCTGGCCGAACTCGGCCAGCGCATCTTTGGCAGTGATTCCCCACTCGACTGGAAACAGCTGGAAAGTCATCAGGCAATTCGGGAACTGATCGCGGATCTGATACCCGAATATGGCGGACTTGGTGACATCGATTCCTCCGGGAAGGAATTCCATGTTCCCGGGCGAGCGATCCGCGACTACAAGTTCCCCCGTCCCGGTGGCGTGGCGAAGTTCCACCCGGTTCAGTTTCCGGCTCGCAGTTATGCCGATAATGAACTCTGCCTGATGACAATCCGGTCTGAAGGACAGTTCAACAGCGTGGTGTATGACGAGGAAGACCTTTATCGCGGACAGGAACGCCGCGATGTGATCCTGATGAATGATGCGGATATTCGGCGACTGGGACTGCAGCCGAACCAGCGCGTTCAAATCAGAAGCAACAGCGGTGAAATGCGGTACATTCTGGTTCGCAGCAGTAATATTCGCGCCGGGAATGCGGCGATGTACTACCCGGAGGCAAACACTCTGGTGTCCAATGACGTCGACCCGCTGTCGCGCACGCCGGCCTTCAAGGCGGTTCAGGTCACGGTCACTGCAGAGAATGTCACGCAGTAATCAGCGACACAGTCAGCCGTTTCTGGTCTGCAATGCAGTCAGCACCAACTGCAGATGCGCCGGCAGCCATGTCACGGTGGTCGCAACGCCATGCCCCATGACTGTCTGTTCAATCGGGATTCCCGGGAAGATCGCTTCTCCGGATGGCTCGTAGTCAACCAGCAGGTTGAGACCATCCGTATGACAGCGAATCCCGTGCTTCAGTCGAGCACAC
>JALRDR010000319.1 GCA_023262145.1 Planctomycetaceae bacterium
CGCAATTCGACCGGACTTTGCCTGCTGCACTGCCCGCTCCAGATCCTGCAATGCCCACTTCGGTCGCGCATCTCCTGCCGATGGCAGCAGCAACGGATGATCCTGCTCCGGCTGATAAGCAAAGCCCCGACCCTCCTCATAAGGATACTCCGGAGCACCGCCTCGGCGAGCAAACACAATGCCATGCTGCTTCAGGATCTCAAACGCCTGCGGTGTCCACGCATTCCCCGGCCACGCAAAACTCACCGGTGCCGGGATGCCATGCTCCTGACAACGATCCGCGATCGCCTGCAGCTGTTCAGCAAGGCTCCCCACCGTCCTGTCAGTAATTCCCAGATGATCCCGCGTATGATTTCCAATCTCAAACCCATCCTCATGCAGCTGACGGATCTCCTCCCAGGTCATGTAGTCCGTCTTGTTCTCGGCAAAGTCCCATCCTTCCGTAATGAAGAATGTGGCTCCAAACCCATACTCCAGCAGCAACGGCCGCACGACTGTAAAATGAGACTTCGACGAATCATCAAAGGTCAGCACAACCAGCCGATCAGGAATGGTGACTCGCTGTTGCTCGGATGCCGGCTCGTCCCCTCGCAGCAACCCTGCCGCATACACCAACGTCAGCAACGCTCCACCGCAGATCGCTCGCATACTCATTCTGTTTCTCCCTCAGCGGCATTCACTACCGCGACATCAGCCGCCAGCGGCCGCTGCTGCAGACGTGCCCGCAACGCAAACCACACCCACGTCCACAGCAATCCGGCTGCCCAGCCAGCCAGTACGTCTGTCGGATAATGCACGCCCATACAAACACGTGTGACCCCGACGACTCCACTGAGCAGCAACGGGAAGACCGTAAACAACCGCTGCAGCCGCCGACTGCGCACACGCGCCGACAACAACAACCCAATTGCCGCATACACAATCAGCGACATCATCGCGTGAGCACTGGGAAAACTGGTCGCCCCGCGAGCCAGTGACAGATGCGGAACAATCTCAGGACGCATCCGCAAAAACGAACGCTTCATCAGCATCACCAGAAAATAACCACTCCACACCAGCCCGCTGAAGAAACCAAACTCCCCGGCCCCGACTTCTGCCAGCAGAAACCCTGCAAACAACACGCTCACCAGCACCAGCACCGCATAACCACCCAGAGCCGTCAGATCGCGAGCAATCTCCTGAACCATCGGGGGTCCGGCAATCAGTTCCGGCTGATCGTCCACGCGTGTCCAGCGAATCAACCGCAGCTCCAGTGACTCCACCGTGCCTGCCGCCTGCCAGTCCAGCAGCACAAATCCAGCCGTCAGCAGCAGCACGCCCGCCAGCGTCCACGGCAGGACGGACAGCATGGGCGGACGAACCTTAACTGCCGTGGCGTTTTCCGAAGACACGGCTCCTGATGACGCGCTCATGAGTCATCATTCCCGCTGGCTGACGTGCCTTCCCCGGAACCAGTTGCGGGGCCTGCCTCAGGCGGCTCACCTTTCCGAATGCGACGGATCTCATCCAGCTTGCGACGAAAGTGTGCCTCCCGGCCGCGGTCCACCGGTTCGTAATACACCTTCTCCACACCCAGATAATCCTGATTCACCCAGCCCTGTGGCCCGTTATGCGCATATTCATAACCGACGCCGTGCCCCAGTCTTGAAGCCCCCGCATAATGTCCGTCACGCAGATGCATCGGCACCGGCAGCAGTGTCTGATTCCGCACATCAGACAGCGCCGCATCGATCGCCACATAGGACGCGTTGGACTTGGGAGCACACGCCAGATAGGTGGTCGCCTGCGCCAGGTTAATGCGGCATTCGGGCATGCCGATTGTTTCTGTCGCCTGATACGCCGCCGTCGCCAGCGGCAACCCCAGCGGATCCGCATTCCCAATATCTTCCGAAGCGGCAATCACCAGCCGTCGCGCGATAAAACGCGGATCCTCACCCGACTCCAGCATCCGCGCCAGCCAGTACAATGCGGCATCCGGATCACTGCCGCGAATACTCTTGATGAAGGCACTGATTACGTCGTAGTGATCATCCCCGCCCGGATCAAAACGGACGACACGCCGCTGCAGTGATTCCTCCGCCACACTGCGATCCACCAGTTTTGTTGTGCCCGCAACGGACAGTACGGCGATCTCCAGCGCTGTGAGCACACGGCGGCCATCACCGTCACATAAAGTCGCCAGAAAATCCATCGCCTCATCATCGATGGAGACCTGCAGACGTCCGAGCCCACGCTTCTCATCGCTGATTGCCCGCCGGATCAGAGTGAGCAGATCGTCTTTCGTCAGTTCCCGAAACTCAAACACCTGACTGCGACTGATCAGCGGAGCGACCAGCGAAAAGAAGGGATTGGCGGTCGTGGCACCGATCAGCGAAATGGTGCCGTTCTCCACATCCGGGAGCAGAATATCCTGCTGGCTGCGACTGAACCGATGCAACTCATCGATGAACAGCACCGTTCGTACACCGTCCGCAGCCAGTCGCTCATCCGCCTGATGCAGCACTTCGCGGACTTCCTTGACGCCTGCGGTCGTTGCATTCAGCCGCTCAAATCGCCGCTTTGTCTGCCGCGCGATGAGCTCAGCGAGCGTGGTTTTTCCGGTACCAGGCGGGCCATAGAAAATCATCGAACCGACGCGGTCCGCCGCCAGCATTCGTCGCAGCAGTTTTCCCTCGCCGAGGATATGCTGCTGGCCGCAGAATTCGTCGAGCGTCCGGGGGCGCATCCGCGCGGCCAGCGGCCGCGCGCGTTCACGATTCTGGTTTTCTGGCCCCGCGAAGAGATTCATCACCCTGTGACCCTGACATCCTGCTGAACGCGACTGAATCAGGCAGCATTCTGTCGCCTTTGTCCGGGAAAGTCATCCGTCCGAGCCGACCATGGTGGGGCGGACCTCAGAATCGACCGGGAAGTAACAAGCGGCGAGAATCGCCGACTTGCACGTTTCCAAAACGGGGAACCGTCGCTCGCGTCAACAAAGTCGCCAGCGGCTCTGGCATCGAACATTTGCGAACGCTATAGTTCGCCGCACGGGAGCAGGTTGATTTGGGTGCAGGCGAAGTGATTTGTCGGCTATCCCATGATTCACCAGCACACACCCGCGGGGCGTAGCTCAGCTTGGCTAGAGCGCCTGCTTTGGGAGCAGGAGGTCGCACGTTCAAATCGTGTCGCCCCGACTTTTCTTCAAATCGAGCCGTTCGACGAAAAAGTCGAACGGCTTTCTCTTTGTGGTGACTAGAGTTACGTCGCTCACCTGC
>JALRDR010000377.1 GCA_023262145.1 Planctomycetaceae bacterium
GCATGGACTGCAGCGTTTCTGCATTGAGCATGCCGCGTGTCTGTTCAGTAGATGGACAATGCAGGGAGACTATGTCGGAGTTCTTCAGAACATCTGAGAGTGACAGTGGCGTGCAGCCCTGTTCGAAAACCTCATCGTCAGAGACGACCGGATCATAAACCTGAACGCTGCAACCAAATGCCAGCAGACGATGGGCCACCTCACGACCAATGCGGCCAAATCCAACCAGTCCTGCGGATCGCCCGCGGAGGGCAGTCATCCGCTGCAGCCCACCGGCAAGGCCCCAGCCGCCACTCTGGATCAGCTGTGCGTTGGAGACCACCTGCCGTGTCAACGCAAGTATGAAGGCAAGAGTATGATCAGCGACCTCGTCGATGCAGTAATCCGGAACGTTGCAGACCGGAATTCCGCATGCCGCAGCTGCGTTCAGATCGACATTATCCACGCCAATGCCGTACCGCACGATGACTCGCGCACGCTGCATCTGCTCAATCACAGGGGCTGTGATCGGCGCAAATTGAGTAATCACGGCATCAGCATCAGCAACAAACTCACACAATTGATCGAGGGTCGGGCAGGCCCGACTGGCCTGCAGCGAAACCCCCGCTGCGTCCAGCAGCTCTTTTTCAATCTTAACGTCTGAGAACGTGTAGTCGGTAATGAGCGTCTTCATGGTTTCTTCGCCGGGAATTGCTGTTTTTGACGTGACTACGCATGCAGGACAGAGCCTCCAGGACTGGAATATCCCCGGAGACCCGTTGACTGGCAAGCCCACACGCTGATTCTTTGTCAACGCTGCCCGCAACGACTGTTCAATATTGGAGGATTCGCCGCCGCTTTGTATCATCACGGCAACAAGAATCAGGAGCCGCAGACCACAATTCGCAGGGCTCCGCAAACGCTTTGCAGAACCTCGTTCGCATGCCAGGATGGCATTCCCGGGGATTCCCAGCTGGATCAGATGAAATGGATTTCAATGTCCGCCCCATTGCCAGGCAGTGCTCTGTCTCGGGAAAGGCCTTTCAGCCCGGACAGACCTGCTGGTCTGTCCTCATCGAAAAAGATGGACTGATTGTCCGCACCGACATCAGCGCAGAAGAATGGACCGGTCCACCAGCAAATGCAATCGGTCATTGGTGCTCGAAATACAACGGCAGTGTCGAGCCGGAACGGACGCTGATGGATACAGAGTCGCTTTACGATTACTTTCTGCAACTCAGCGATTCCCCAAATTCCCTCGAAAAACAGTACCGCTACGTTGTGGCATTGCTGTTGATGCGTAAAAAACGTCTTGTCCTCGATGAAGTCATTGAACTCGATGACCAGCAGATGATGCGTCTGAGCGGCTCGGGGGGCGAAGGCCCATTTGACGTTATTGAGGAAGAACTGTCGGCAGCGGAGGTCGGCAGGCTGCAACAGCAACTCTTTCAGTCTCCAGGATCGGCTGCAGCATGACAGGACGTCTGACCAGATTGATCGCCGCTCTGCTGCTGCTTGGCAACTTCGGTTGTGGGTTTGATTTCGGGAATCACTTCCGAAACACCATGCAGTCAGGCATATTCCGGAAGCAGCCACAGCCGGTTCTCTCCGTGGATATCTCTGCCAAGGAACTGGTGGATCATCTGAATCAGCAGCGGCGGGGTCTGAACAACTGGCGGTCAAATCACACGACTCTCACAGTCAGTGGTCCCGGAATTCCAATACGTCAGAAACTCAGCGGGCTCTTTATCTGTTCTGCCCCTCGCAGCTTTCGACTGTCCGCAGGTAACTTAATGGCAAGTGTGGACTTTGGAGCGAATACAGACCTTTGCTGGGCATGGGCGAAACCCGGTGCTCCGGCAGTTCTCTCGTGGTCGCACGACGACGCATATCTGCTGAATGAACTTCCCGGACAGTTTCCCTGGCTGGAAGCAGAGTGGCTTGCAGTAGTCGCGGGAATCACACCCCTTGACAGCGCAGAATTCTCCCTGGCTGACCCTTCTGAAGACCCCTCTTCAGCACTGCTCCATAAAATGCCCACTCCGCCTCCCCTGTTCCTTAGGCAGGCTCAGCAAGCTGCTGATAGTGGGCGAAAGGCTCTCGTACGACGGCGGCAGACCAGCGCTGGTACTGTAACAGATGTGCTGAAAGTCAGCCTGCTTTCCGGTAATCCTGAGGAAGCGTTCGCCTTCGATCATGAAGGACGGCTGATGATCCAGGCCAGATTCCTCAGTCACCACAGGATTGACGATATGACGTTACCACAGGAAGTGGTGGTGGATGCGGTGCAGGCCGGATTTCAACTCAACCTGAAGTTCAACAAAGTGCAGACCAATGTCACAGAGGACCAGCAGATCTGGCATCCACCATCAGGGGACGATCTGCAGATCGTGGATCTGGTTGACGTGGTAAGGTCCTGGCAGAGCGAGCCGAATGAGTTCCAGGAACGCGAACGCGTGCAGCCTGCACCAGAGTTTGATCAGGAACCTCCGCTCTTCGATGAAGAGACAACTGTGGCAACTCACCGCCGCTTCCGCTGGCCCTGGGAGTGGTGGCGTTAGCCGTCGCGATGCATCTACGGACACGGCAGCTGGCCCAAGGACCGCCTGAGCAGTTCCTCAGCGGATCATCTCTCGGTCGAATTCAGAAATCCAGGGTGGTTCAAATGACACATCTCCCTATGTCTGCCCGCTGCGCAATGATGCTCCTGACATGCGTTCCACTCCTGGCGGATGAAAAAACAGAGCCTGTGGTTGTCAGCCCCGCCGCCACAAAAATTCATCAGACGGCAATTCTGTTCGACGGACATAACGATCTGCCCTGGGAACTGCGATCGCAGGGACTGTCCTCTCTGAATACGATCGACCTGCGACAACTGCAGCCAAAGATGCACACAGATCTCCCCCGACTTCGTGAAGGTGGTCTGAATGCGCAGTTCTGGTCCGTCTATGTTCCCGCCGACACCATGGACACCGGGGACGCGCTGCTGCAGACTCTGCAGCAGGTTGAACTCGTGCACGCCCTCATCAAAGCCTATCCGGATGCTCTGGCCATTGCAGACACTGCCGATGAGGTGGAGCAGATTGTCAGCACCGGCCGCATTGCTTCAATGATGGGCGTTGAAGGTGGACATTGCATCGAAAATGAAATCAGCAATCTGTCCCGGCTGTACAACCTTGGTTGTCGCTATATGACACTGACACACTCCAGATCACTCGGCTGGGCTGATTCGGCAACCGACGAGGCTTCAGCTGGAGGCCTGTCGGAATTCGGCGAAGAAGTCGTCCGGGAAATGAATCGCCTGGGGATGCTGGTGGACCTCTCACACGTTTCCCCTGCCACCATGAAGCACGCGCTGCGAATCACAAAAGCTCCGGTCATCTTTTCACATTCCAGCGTTCGAGCAATCTGTGATCACCCCCGTAATGTCCCCGATGATGTACTGCCACTTGTCCGGGAAAACGGAGGAGTCATCATGGTCAACTTCTTCTCGGCATTCATCGTTCCCACTGCTCAGCTGGAACTGAACCCCGATGCACGCGGATCCATTCACGATGTTGTGGATCACATTGACTACCTTGCAAAAAAAATGGGGGTCGAACACGTTGGCATCGGATCTGATTACGACGGCGTTCCCAGACTGCCCACTCAGCTGGAGAGCGTCGCCACTTACCCACGAATCACAGAATTGCTGTTGCAGCGTGGTTACTCAGAACAGGAGCTGCACAGCATTCTGGGCGGAAACGTTCTGAGAGCTCTGCGTCAGGCGGAACAGGTTGCAGCCAATCTGCAGCAGCAATAGGCACTTTGACATTCATCATCCGGCCCCGAACTCGACAATAATCGCCCCCTTTCGGATCTCATCAGAATGACACAACTCAGCACTGACGATCGACTGCTGATCACAGGTGGAACCGGACTGGTCGGCAGCCATGTTGCTGAACAGGCTGTGGCTCGCGGCCTGTCTGTGCGTTGCCTCGTACGTTCGGGCGCTCAGACTCAGTTCCTCAGTGAACTTGGCTGCGAACTCGTTGAGGGCAGTATGGAGCAGCCCGATTCCCTTGCTGCAGCAGTGGCGGACATCAGTTGTGTCATCCATTGCGCGGCAAAGGTTGGAGACTGGGGACCCACTGAAGATTACCGCAAAGTCAACGTGCACGGAACGGCAGCGCTCGTCGATGCAGCATTGAGTAATGGTCGCCTGAAACGCTGGGTGCAGATCAGCTCGCTCGGCGTCTATCCCGCAAAAGACCACTATGGAACGGACGAAGCAACGCCACCGAATACTGCAGGCATCGACGGCTACACACTGACCAAGGTGGAATCCGAACAACTCATTCTTGACGCCGTACGCGACCGCGGACTTCCCGCCGTTGTCCTGCGACCCGGGTTTATCTATGGAGTCCGCGATCGTACCATCCTGCCACGTCTCCTCGATCGACTGCAGTCAGGAAAATTCGCCTACCTCGGTTCCCCCGACAAGCTGATGAACAACACGTGGGTCGGTAATCTGTGTGAAGCGATCTGGCTGGCAGCAGAATCGGAGGGCCTCGAAGGACGCGCCTTCAATATTCGTGACCCGCGACTGGTTTCCAAACGGGAGTTCATGGAGACCATCTGTACCGCAGCGGCGATCCCGGCACCTCAGAAAGTCGTTCCACTGGTCGTCGCCAGAGCACTTGCCCACGGTATGGAGACCGTCTGGAAACTACTGGGCCGGCAGGAAGCTCCACTGCTGAATATGGCCCGGATCAAGTTTCTCGGCCTCAATCTTGATTACTCCATCGATCGTGCTCTTGAAGAACTTGGCTACAACCCACAAACAGACTTTTCTGAAGCGATGCCGGCAGCAGTCAACAGCCTGACGCAGCCGCACTGATTGATGCCTGCTACGTCCCTGATGCAGCCTGACACAGCCCCGCAGACACCGATCGATGGCGGAGGGCAGGGCAGGGCACGTGCGACACTCGTCGTGCTGAATGAACCCTCCACCACTCCACTGACGGCCGAAGGTCTGAGCAGCGTTGGCGTTCCAGATTGCGGCGTCTGGCGATGGTCCCATAGCGCTGCGGACATGTTCGCAGACAGTGCATCCGGCTGACCGAATGCAGAGACTCCGGACAACGAAGCGTCGACAGCCACTGCGAATCACGCAGCGCAGTCTGCCAGAACCGGGCGGTGCACGGGCCGACCAGGATCATTCACAACACAACCATCTGCTCATCAGCCGGCAATCGTGAAGTTCCCGACTGCCAGGCCATGCTGACGCCTTCCCGCAAGGCATTTCTGATCCGCACACTTACTCCACGCAGCCGGTCATGGCGGACCATAATCAGTCAGGGGCCGGACAGGCCGCTGCGTGCGCTAACTTCCGATGGCGGCAGGATCATGCACAGAAACAGTGCCGCAAAAAAACCGCGATGCCAGGAGCACCGCGGTTTTCGTGGATCTGCTGCGAACCGGTCCGCAGGACGCGCATTTCGACGCTATTTCAGCGGTTCGCTCTGAGCACCCTCGCGAATTGCGAAGATACGGTTACGGTTGGCAATGAACATGGTGTCATTCGCTATCACAGGCGTCGTATAGACAGATGATCCCATGTTGATCTCGGCGATCATGTCATACTCCGCAGACAGCTTGAAGATGGAAATATCTCCGTCTTCGTCGCCAATGTAGACCTTGTCTTCCACGATCAGCGGAGATGCCCAACTGGCAGCAAACATGTCGTAAGTCCAGTGTGCCTTGCCAGTCTTGACATCCAGACAGTGCACCAGTCCACTGAAGTCAGCGACGAACAACAGATCATTCTTGATGGCAACAGTCCCGCAGGTGCGGTGCATAGTCGTCTCAAATTCTTCCACGTCGGCTCCGACATAGTGCCAGACGGCGGCCGAATTCGGGTTCTCACGCTCAAAGTCGCCATCCTTTTCAACCAGTGCCTGCAGACGTTTGGGAGCAATGGGAGTCTTCGGGTCGCTGGAATTGAATACGAGCGTGGGACTGACGTCGCCACGACGAGTCGGGTCAATGCACCACAGATGCCCCTGACCTTCGCCATGTTCCGGGTCCTCACCCACGCCGATGTAGATCAGTCCGTCATGGACAACTGGAGTTGCAATCAGATGATTGCGCGTCGCACGTCCGCCCAGCAGATAGATTGATTCCTTGGGATTGCAGTCGAACTTCCAGAGCAGGTCTGCTTTACCGTCCTTGCCCCGGGCCGCAAATCCATACAGATAGCCGTCGCCACCGCCCATGATGACCTGAGCCACACCGTCAAACACGCCGTAGGCAGGGGATGACCACTGCCCGTGCAGAACATTGGTCCCCGGTGATCCGTCAGTCCACAGAATCTCACCGGAATCCCGATCCATGCAGATAAAGCTGGGGGCTCGTTCAGCCGGGATGGTAATGTGACTTTCGTCGACACCGTTGCCGGTAATCACAAAGAGCAGATTGCCGACGCTGGTGACAGAACAACTGCACATATTGTGCTGAGAAACCTTCAGGTCCTTCATCATGTCCACAACCCAGACGATATCAGCCTCGGTTTCGCCGGTAATCTCTTCGCCGACATAGGGACTGTCATTCTGGCCATCCCGAAAGCCTTCCGTATCCAGACAGACGACCTGGCCACGACTGCTCACGTACCACGCTCGCTCGCCGTCAACAAACGGGGAGCAGCAGATTCCCTGATTCGGCCAGTCATGAACTCGACCGGTAGGGAGTTTGGGATTGCTGTGCTGCCACAGAAACTGGCCGGTCTTTTCGTCGAAGCAGATGAGGCAGCCAAGGTCCACGTCGCTCGGATAACGCTCGATGTACCCGCTGCCGTTGTTGGTTCCGACGTACACCTTGCCGTTGGCCACGACCGGGTTACCGTAGGTTTCTGAACCCAGAGACATTGACCAGAGAACGTTCTTTCCGGATTCCACGTCCCACTCCACCGGAATGTTCTTGCCTTCCGGTGTGTTGTTGCGTGATGCACTTCCACCCCATTGTGGCCAG